>JBKJUI010000125.1:0-2890 GCA_046590775.1 Acidimicrobiales bacterium | reverse complement strand
GGAGCCGGCTATCCCCGGGGGCCAGCAGTCGTGCCAGCGGCGTGGCTCGAGCTGGTGGTGCAAGCACAGCAGGGCCGCCCCGGCGGCACCGGCGGCCGCCTCGAGCAGTGCGCCGGCCCGGCCGTTGGCCAGCGTCCCGTTGTGGTGGTGGCGGATGGTGGTGTCGCCCGCCACCACCCGCAGGCCGGGCAGGTCGACGACCTCGGGCTCGACCTCACCGACCGCCACGAGGCCGGCGGCCCGCACCGCGGCCGCCCAGTCCTTCGCCCCCCGCTTCACCTCGTGGTTGCCGGGAGCCACCACGACCGGGATGTCCATCGCCACCAGCAGCTCGAGGGCGGCGTCGAGCTCGTCGACCTGGGCCCGCTGGGTCAGGTCGCCCTTGACCACCAGCAGCTGCGCCCCCCAGGCCACCGCGGCGCGGGTCGCCGCCCGGAGGCAGCGCACGGAGTAGGGCTCGACGCCGTCCGGCTCCTCCATCTCGAACAGGAACCCGAAGCCGTTCTCCCCGATGTGGCAGTCGGACACGGTGGCTACCCGGCACCGCTCGGGCCCCGGCAGCAGCTCGAGCGTGGTGGCCGAGCCGGCTGGCCGTCCGTCGACCCGCACCTCGTAGGTCGTGCCCGGAGCCAGCCCGGTGGCCGTCCACGTCCCGGGTCCCCCGTCCACCTCGCCTTCGGTCGGACCGACGGCGACCAGGTGGCGACCCGTCCCCAGGCTGGCCCACGCCAGCTGCACCGACCCGTCGTCCACCGCGAAGGTGCGGAAGCGGGTGCGGCGGGGCATGGGCCGAGCGTACGGGCGCCGGCCGGCGTCCACGGCACCGCCGGCACCCCCCCTAGCGGTCGGGTCTGCCCACCTCTGGTCCCTGGGGACACCAGAAGTGGGCACGCTGGAGGGCTCGGCTGCTGAGAGAACTAGCCCGGCGGCCGGAGCGGTGCGGTGGAGGGCATGGCGGCCAGGGCGGCGGAGAAGGCGGCCGCCGCCCGACGGTGGCCCTCGGTGCTCGGGTGGAGCCCGTCGGCGGCCACGAGGTCACCCGGTCTGCCGGCGTCGGCGGCCGCCGCCAGGTCGACGACGACAGCGCCCTCGGCCGCCGCCACCCGGGCGATGGCTGCGTTGAAGGCGGTGACCCTCTGGGTGATGAGCTCGGCCGACGGCAGGCGCACCGGCAGACGGCAGCCGGAGCCCCCGGGCAGGCACGCCTGCACGAGCGGCAGGTCGACCAGGGGAGGCGTGCTGGCCAGGAGCACGTCGGCGGCCCCGCCCCGGCGCAGGGCGCGGACCAGCGTCCCGAGGTCCCGCTCGTACTCCTCCACCGGGACCAGGCGCACGAGGTCGCTGACGTTGAGCCAGACCGTGACGAGCCGGGGGGCCTCGGCCAGCGCCGGCTGCAGCGAGCGGTCGAGGGCCTGGCGGACGGTGGCATCGGCCATGCCCACGTTCACGAGCGTGGCCGAGCGGGCCAGCGCGGTGCGGAGAAAGACGTTGGGCCACGACTCGTTGGCGGGATCTCCGGCGCCGACGCCCATGGTCTCGCTGCCGCCAACCGCCACGTAGGTGAAGGCCGGCGGCAGCGCCTCGATGGCCACCGTGCTCGACCGCTTGGCACAGCCGGCCACGAGCAGGAGGGCGATGGCGGCGATCGACAGATGCCGCTTGGAGATCCTGCGGCGGCCCTCCATGCCGCTCACGCTTCGCCCATGGCGTCGCGGGCGGGCAGCCTGGCGGCGCGCACGGCGGGAACGGTGCCGGCGAGGAGGGCGAGGACGGCCGAGCCGACGATCCCGCCCGCCAGCACCGGCAGGGGCAGCGACACGCTGACGCCGGCCAGGCCCTGGGCGCTGAGGTAGTCGTTCACCACCGCCCCGACGCCCCGGGCGATGGCAAACCCGAGGATCGTGCCCGAGAGGCCGCCGCCGAGGCCGAGGGCCACCGCCTCGATGAGGAAGATGCGTCGCACGTCGCGATCGCGGGCGCCGATCGCCTTGAGCACCCCGATCTCCCGCCGTCGCTCCCGTACCGCGGCGAGGAGGGCGTTGGCGATGCCCAGGGCGGCGATCAGCAAGGCGATGCCCCCGATGCTGACGAGCACCAGCTCGACCACGTGCAGGTAGCGCAGCACCGAGGCGATCAGGTTCTCCGGCGCCTCGCTCGGGAGGCCGAGCTCGGTCAGCTGGAGCCGGGCCTCGTCGACCTGCTTCAGCCCCCGGGCCACCACGAACATGGCCTCGTAGCGGGCGCCCGGCCCGGCACCGGGCGGTCGGCGCTCGACCCACGCCCGGGCATCGAGCACGAGCGACAGCGGCGCCAGCAGGCTGCCGTCCGCCGCCTCCTGGGTGACGGCCCCGACGACGACGGCCCGGGTCCAGCGGGCGGCCACCGGGTTGCGCGGGCCCCCAGGTCCCTCGCGCACGGCGCCCAGCAGCACCTCGATGCCGAGCGCAGTGGCCTCCTGGCCCTCGGCCACCCCACGCCGCTCGAGCCAGCGCTGGTTCACCGCCACCTCGGTGGTGGTACCGGCGACGGGGAGCCGCCCGGCGAGCACGGTGATGGGCAGGTTGGCGGCCTGGCTGAGGTCGACGCCCACGACCCCCTCGGACCTGGTCCCGGCCCGCACCGGCGGTACCGGTCCCCGGCCGCCCCCCTCCGTTCCCGGGGTCACCACCTCCCCGTCGGTGGTCACGATCATGCGGGTGGTGGCGACCGGGACGACGGCGGCGACCTCGCTGAGCCCCCGCACGCGCTCGACCTCGGCGTCGCCGACGGTCTGGTCGACCCGGATGCCGGCCAGCGGCCCGCCCTTGGAGAGCTGGTCGAGCACCCGCGTGCGGCCCGTCTCGGCGATCATCGTGAGCGCCGTCAGCAGGGCGGCGGCGAGGGCGACGGC
>JBKJUI010000334.1:0-9912 GCA_046590775.1 Acidimicrobiales bacterium | reverse complement strand
GGCCTTCGGGACCTAGGTTCGGCCCATGGACCTGGGACTGTCAGGAAAGCGGGCGGCGGTGGCGGCCGGGTCGGCCGTCCCGGCGGCGGCGGCCAGTGCCCGCAGCTGCTGCGCCGCCGAGCCGCCGGCCGGGTCGAGCGGCTTGGCCTGGAGGCTCCGCTCCAGGCCGAGCACGGCGGCCCGCTGGGCGGTCGCCTCAGGGCGGAGCTGGCCGGCCACGTCGGCGGCGGCCTGCTGGACCGCCCTGGTGCTGGCGCGGCGACCGTCCGAGCGCTCGAGCTGGCGGGCCAGCTCCAGCAGCCGGGCGACCACGACGGCGTCGGCGCCACGTGCTGCGGCGCGCTCGGCCATCGCCCGGGTCTCGGCAGCCGCGGCGCTGGCCTGCGCCCGCTCGGCCACCTTCTGGCGCGCCAGCTCGTCCTGGTGGTTGGGCAGCACGGCGAGCGCCAGGGCGCCTCCGGCCACGGCGGCGCCGAGCGCCAGCAGACGCCACGGCGGCCGGAGCGGCACGGCCTCGCCGGCCCGGCGCCCGGCGGCCAGCTGCTCGGCCCGGACCGTCACCCTGTCGGCGAAGGGCCCGTCGGCGACCTCGAGGGCCGTGGCGAACGCGTCACCCGTAGCAAGCCCGTGGTCGGCCACCCGGGCCACCACGGGCGTGGGCAGGCGCAGCAGGAGGGCGGCGGCCCCCAGCCCGACGAGCGCAGCCGCAGCCGCCACCAGCGCGGTCGGGTCGGCCCACGGCACCTGGCGGAGGCGGCCGAGGGCGACGACCCCGAGGGCCAGGAGGGCCGCCGCCGGACCAACCCGCCCGGCCATGGCCACGGCCCACGCCAGGCGGGCCCTGCGGCGGACGGCGTCGAGCAGCCGCCCGACCTCGGGGGTCACGGCCGCACCCCGTCGAGGCTCGGCAGGCGGAGCCTCCGCGAGGCGTGGGCATAGGCAGAGCCCCCGAGGAGGATCCACCACCCGAAGGTCCAGAGCCAGATCGGGCCCCAGTCCGTCAGGTCGCCTCCGGCCCGCTGTGGCATGGGGCGTCCGCCCTGCGGGAACACGCCGCCACTTGGTTCGAATCCCGGAGGGCCCGGGGGGAACACGCCGCCTCTGGGTTCGAATCCCGGAGGGCCCGGTACGAAGCCAGGGCCGCCGATCGAGGGGTCGATCACCGGCCCGCCGCTCCTGAAGTCGGGCATCGTCGTCGGCGAGGGCACCGGCATCCCTGTCGGGATCGTGCTCTGCGGCCCCGGCACCGAGGCCGGCACCGGTTCGACCTGCGCCGGCGCCGGCGCCGACGCTGGTGCGGGGACGGCGACCGCCGGCGCCGGGATCGGCGCCGTGAAGGGTTCGGAGGCCCTCGGGACCGTTGGACCGAACACGGCGGTCGCCGGCGGCGCCTGGACGATCGTGGCCGACGGGCCGTTGAAGCCGAACGGCGGGGTCGGGGCCAGCGGCACGCCGTTGTTGTCGAACACCATCCCCTCGGTCACCTCGACACCGTCGATCACCCTCCCGCCTCGGCGCTCGTCGCGCCGGCGCAGCGCCTCCTGCGAGGGCGTGAACGGTGACGCCCCGCCGTCCGAGACGCGGCTGTGGCCAAGGGCGTCGGCGGTCACCAGGAAGGGGTTGACCGACATCACGAGCAGGCTCTCCCACCCGTCCCTGTTGCCCTGGTCGTCGGCGGTGGCCGTGAACAGGACCTGCAGGCCGTAGGCGAACAGGGTGCCGATCACGAGGACCCCCACCATGCCGTAGGCGGCGACCGTGGCCCGCTGCACCCGGCGCAGCACGGTCGAGGCCCAGATCGACAGCACGCCCAGGAAGGCGGCCGACGCCAGCACCAGGAACAGCCCTCCGGCGATCTGGGGGACGGTGATCCCGCCGAGGACGTAGGCCACCGCCAGGAGAGGGAGGGCGGCGACGAGGAGCAGGGTGGTGAAGGCGAGCGAGGCCAGGAGCTTCCCGCGCAGGATCTGCCCCGGCGTCAGCAGCGTGACCTGGAGGGGCATGAGGGTGAGCCGCTCGCGCTCGCCTGCCACCGACCCGGCGGCCACGCCGGGCACGATGAAGCACACCAGGCCGAGGATGACGAACAGGAGGGACCCGAGGAGGGTGCGCCCGATGCCCTGGGTCACCGTCGACCCTTCGGTGGCCGTCCGCTGAAAGCCCCACACGAGAAGGCCGACGCACGCCACGAGCAGGGACAGGTAGACGGTGAGCACGACGCTGGCCCGGCGGCTGCGGACCCGTTGGCGCAGCTCCCGGGCCAGGACCGGGTTCACGACCAGGCGCCCGCTCACCGTCACTGGAGCTCACCGGTGGTCACCTGGAGGAACAGCTGCTCGAGGCCGCCGCCCTCGTCCCGCACCTCGGACACGGCCAGGCCCTCCTCCAGCACGAGGCGGCGCACGAGCGCCACCTGCTCCGCCTCGTCGGCCACCGTGTAGCGCCGCTGCTCGCCCCCGGCCAGGGTCACGACGACGCTGCGGGTGGCGGCCAGGCTCGACCGGATGGCATCGGGCTCGCCGGCGGCCAGCAGCCGGCCCGCCTCCATGATGGCGACGTGGGTGCACATCTCCTCGAGCTCGGAGAGGATGTGGGAGGAGATCACCACGGTCTTGCCCAGGCGGCGCAGCTCGACGAGGAGGCTGCGCAGCTCGATGCGGGCCCGAGGATCGAGGCCGCTGGCCGGCTCGTCCAGCACCAGCACCTGCGGGTCGTGGACCAGAGCCCGGGCCAGGCTGAGCCGCTGCTTCATGCCCCGGGAGAGGTCGTCGACCTGGTCGTCCCGTTTGACGTCCAGGTTCACCAGCTCGAGCAGCCCGTCGATCGTGGCGCCCCACGACGGAGGATCGAGCCGGTAGGCGGCGGCGTAGAAGCGCAGGTACTCCTCGACGGTGAGGTTGTCGTACAGCCCCATCACGTCGGGCATGTAGCCGAGGACCTGCCGCAGGCGCCTGGCCTGGGTCACCGGGTTGAGGCCCAGAACCCAGGCGGTGCCGCTCGTCGGCACGAGGAGCGTGGCCAGGATCCCGAAGGTCGTGCTCTTGCCGGCGCCGTTCGGCCCGATGAGCCCGAAGGAGGAGCCGGCGGGGACGTCGAGGTCGAGGCCGTGCAGGGCCCAAAGCCGGCCGTAGCGCTTCGACAGGCCACGGCACGACACGGCCGGGATCGCCTCACCGGGCCAGGCCGGCGGGTCGGCCACGGTGGCGGTCAACTCGGCTCCAGCCTGGGGACGGACCCGAAACCGACGCGGAGGTAGACGACGCCGTCGGCCGAAGCGCCGGCAGGCAGCGGCGCACCGTCGGTGGCGGTGAGCCACCGACCCTCGACGAGGACATCGGCCCCCGGCCCTCTGGCGAAGGGTCCCCTCGGTGTCGGGTCGGGTCCGAACTGCTGGCCGAACCGCGGGTCGAAGACGATCGACAGGCGATGGGTCGCACCGGCGGGCACGACGAAGCGGGTGACCGCCCCCCCCTCGACCGTGCCGACCGGCTGGCCGGACGACGGCCCGGGATCGGGCCGACCCAGCACGAGCGTGGTCCCCGACGGACGGCCGGAGCGGAGCGACACCGGCGAGGGCAGGCGATCCGTCCAGCCTGCGGCCATCAGCCCGCCGCTCGGATCGGACCGGCTCGAGCTGTTGATGAGGGCGGTGAAGGCCCCGGCGTCGGCCAAGCGGCTGTCGGCGCTGCTCCACGCCTCGTTAGCCAGCGAGTTGAACCCCATGCCGCCGTTGCCGGCCGGCGCCGCCACCGTCGACGCCGCCCCCGGCTCGAGCCGACCGACGTTCACGACGCCGGCTGCACCGAACACGGCCACGTCCTCGAGGGGTGTGGGCAGCTGGTTTCGCACCTCGACCTGGCCGGTGGCGGGGTCGAGGGCGATGCGCAGGCGACCATCGAGCGAGCTCGGCCCCTCGGCCCCGAGGACGACGAACCCTCCGGGCAGGGCCGGCGCCTGGAGCTGCTGGCCGCCGGTGGTGGCGCGAGAGGTGACGCCGGTGCTCCCTTCCATGACGTCGACCCGCCCACCGGCGAGCCAGCCGGCCGGGAGGCTGGCCACCACCGACCCCTTCGTCCGGGTCGGCTGCCCGACGTAGGAGCGCGACTGCCCGCCGACGAGGTCGGACTCGACCACCGTGAGGTGGGTGGCCTTCCCGCCCCGGCGGAGGAGGTCGCCACCAGCGACGGCCAGGCCGGTGAAGGCAACGGCCGTGAGCGGCACCACCAGCCAGGTCAGCTGCAGCCGCCCCAGGCGGCGCAGACCGATCCTGGCCCCGGGGCCGACGAGGAGGACGTAGAGGCCGAGTGCGCCGAGGATCACGGGCAGCGAGAGCACCCGCAGCCCGGAGCGGCGTTGCAGGAGCCCTCCGACGTTGGTGCTGCCCGGGTCGAAGCCGAAACCGACTTGTTCCGGAACGCCGAAGCTGGCAACCCCAGGCTCCGCCAGCCCGTCGAGACGGCCGTCGCGCAGAGCCGTGCCCGTGAGGCGGACCTGGCCACGGCCGGCGCCCACCCGGCCCCCCGCCGGGGGCCGCCACGCCTCGGGCAGGACGCCGAGCCCGGCGGCACCGTCGCCGTCGACGAGGAGGGTGCCGCCAGCCGTGACCCAGGTGAGGAGCGCCCGGCCCTGCTCAGGTGACAGCCCGACGAGGTCCGGTTCGGTGGCGCCGAGGCTGTCCAGACCGGCCAGGGCGCCGGGGCGGTCGAGCAGCTGGGGGTCGACGACGTCGATCGCCGCCACGCCGGTGCGGGCCTTGGCCGAGGCCGGAGGTCGGCCGCCGCGGTTGGCACCGGGCAGCAGGCCGAGGAGGACGGTCTCCCCGGCGTCCGATGCCGAAGCCCTTGCCGTGGTGGTGCCGCCGCCTTCCTGCAGCCGCAGCGCCACCTCGTTGCAGCCGAACGGCGAGGTTACGACCAGGGCCACCTCCTCCTCGCTTCCACCGGTGACCTCGACGGGCACCTCGGTGGTGATCGGGCCCGCCGAGGCCGACAGCACGCCGCTCACCAGCCGGTCGGCGGCGATGCGGGCCCGGACGAGGAGGGGCTTTCCGGACCGGCACCGCCCGGACCACCCGGTCGTGGCGCTCAGCCGGACGCCTTCGTCGGCTTCGGCCGGCGTCGCTCCCCACCCGAGCGCGCCCGCCACGATCAACCCCGCCCCGACGAGCCGCCAGCTCCGCACGATCAGAACGGTACGGCACGCTGGGCCGACTTTGACGTCGATCACCGCAAGGCTTCGATGGAGCGCTGGCTCAGCCCCCCACCGCCGGCGGCCCGAAGAGCGAGGCGATGACGGCGCCGGCACCCTCAGGGGCGCGCACCTCGAGGGCCATGCCCCGAGCATCGACGGTGATGGCGAAGGCGAAGAAGGCGCAGCAGCGCTGCTCGGCGGCGACCAGGCGGGCCAGCTCCGGAAGGTCCACCCCGGGATCCAGCTCCAGGCGCAGTGCTCAGCACCCGTGTACCATCGGTGTATGAGCCGGGTCCGGACCAACATCGAGATCGAGGACACCTACGTGGTCACCATCAAGGAGCGCTACGGCCTGCGCACCAAGACCGAGGCCGTCGATCTCGCGTTGCGCACCATGGCGGGCCAGCCGATGACAACAGAGGAAGCCATGGCCATGCACGGGGCGAACGCCATCGGTGAGGTCCCCCCCGACGTCGGGCCTCGTGGCCTTGATCCTGGCTGACACCTCGGCCTGGATCGAGCACGACCGCGCCACGGGCAGTGCCGTCGACGAGCGGCTCACCGATCTCATAGTCCGAGCTCCCCATCTGGTGGCGGTGACCGAGCCGATCATCGCTGAGGTGGCCATCGGGGCCCGCACCGACGAGCAGGAGGCGAAGCTTCGGCGCCTGCTCGCCCGCGTCCATCTCCTGGCCTTTCAGAACCCCGGCGACTTCGACGCCGCCGCGCAGATCTACCGCCGCTGCCGCACCGTCGGCGTCACCCCTCGTGGGTTGGTCGACTGCATGATCGTCGCGGTGGCGAGGCGTCATGGTGCCGCGCTCCTCGCCCAGGACGCCGACCTCGTGCGCATCGCCGGGGTCGTCGGCATCGACCTGGACGAGGCCTCGCCGAGCGCGGCCTCCCAGGGCTAGGCCAGCAGCCGCTTGCGGAAGCCGGTGATGCCGGACCATGTGAGCAGGGCGATGAAGGCGAGCTGGCCGGCTCGACGGCCGAGAGCGCCAAGCCGACGAAGGCCGCGAGCCAGCCCGCAAAGCGTCCGGCCGGCGGAGCAGCTGTGGCTTTTGAGCCGCTCCCAGGCTGGATACCGGGACGCGGCCATCTGCATCGGCTCACCCAAGCCCCCAAGCACCACACCCGCCTCCACGCGCAGATCAACGAGCTGTAGGACCCATGGGTGGCCTGCCGAGCCCGGTGGAGGCAGCCGACAACTGGCGAGGGATCTGGTTCGAGGAGGCCCACCACTCGACCGAGACGTCGAGGTGGAATTGCCGGACCTACTGCTCGGGGACCTTCTCCGGTCCCCTGTCCCGGTAAGCCCTGACGAAGCGCTCGATCGCTGCAGGCTCCGGCGCGTCGCACAGGAGGCGCCGGTGCCAAGCGGTGGCTGCAAGGGGGGTCGGCATGTCTGTACGCGGGATGACGAGGACGTCCTCTCGGTAGCGGTCGGCCACGGCGAGCAGGGCGTCGAGCTCGGCGCCGGCGATCTCGGGCCGGAACCAGATGGCGATGTCGCCGTGTTCGAGGGCGTGCACCGCCTCACCGTCCGGCGGTGGCCTGCCCACGAAACTCCCCGGGGCGGCGGCCGACGGGAGGTGGATGCCGCCGGCCGGCGGGTTCACGGCGAACGAGACGTTGCTGGCGTGCTCGTTCGTCGAGCCGGGGTCGGTCCTGCGGTCGTACCGGCAGGTCCCGGACGTGAGCCCGGCGCGCAGCCGCTGGTCCGCCCCGAGACGGGGCACGAGCACCGAAGTCGCGCCGACGACGACGAGCAGCGCAGCGAGGCCGATGGCGCCACGGCGGAGGAGCATCCGCCGACGGAGCCGGTGCTGCTCGGCCGCGGCCTGCCGCTGCTTCTCCGCCCGGCGCTCGGCTCTCGCCGCGTCATCTGTCGGGCGGCTGGGACGCGGTCCCTGTCCCTGCGGTCGCTTCTTGCGGTTCTTCGCCACGGGGCCTTCCTCGTACGGGCGGACGGCTTCGAATGCTAGGGACGTTCGCAAGGGTCGAGCGGTCTTCGCCCCCATGTTCGCCGTGGTGCGCCTCAGCGTCTTCGACGGGTCACCGGCGTCAAGCGGCTCAACGCCTGCAGAGGTGCTGGCGGCAACGGCGCCGGCGCAGGCGGCCGAGCGGCTCGGGTGCTCGCGTTACCGGCTGGCCGAGCACCACGGCAGCCCCGGGCTGGCCGGCACCGCCCCCGAGGTGCTGGTGGCGCAAATGGCGGCGGCGACGTTGGCCGCTCGACCGAATCGAATCCGGATCCAGGGGGCAGCCCTCGACGTGTCGCCGGCCATGGCATCCCCATCAGGTGATTCGAGTCGAGCCGCTCACGGAGGTCTGGGCGGACGCTCTAGCCGAGGGCGACGACGTCTTCTCCTGCGGCCGCTTCAGATTTCGAGAGCATGGGCCCGCCTTCGCCGACTCAGGTGGCGTGGCCGACCAGCTCTCGGAGCACGCCGCCGCCCCCGCCGCCCTGATCGACGCCGTACTTGCCGCCCGGGGCGTCTAGGAACCGCGGCCGGCGGGAAGGAACCCGACCATGAGCCACATCATCGGTCGGCCCGACGACGACCTCCTCGACATCATGCTCGGCCACGACGCCGACCCCGAGCAGGCCTTCATTGGCGGCTCTGAGGAGGGACTGGAGGAGGGCGACGGCTTCGACGACCGCCCGCTGAGCGACGTCCCCACCGTCCCGGAGCTGTAGCGCTGGCCACTCCCAGCCTACGTCGGCTGGCCCGCCGGACCTTCGGCTTCGAGCAGTTCGCCGCAGCCGGGAGGAGGCGCCCGGGCCGCAGCCGCCGGTCGCGATTCTGGCCGTGCTGCCCACGGCGCCGCCAGGTCGGCCATTGACCACCTGGCCGCCCCTGGCCTGCGCCAGGGAGTGCAGGTCAGCTCGTCGTCGACGGCGACCCCGAGATGGCCACGTCGTCGTCACGGGAACCATGGCCGCAGGTTTCGCCGGCGGTCGGTGCCCCCCGCCGTCAGCGCATCGGCTACCCCTATCTCCACATGCCATCGACGACTACAGCCGCCTGCTACACCGAGGCCCTCCCGACGAGCAGGGGTTGAATGACGGCCTCCTTCTGGCGCCGAGCAGATGCCTGGTTCCAAGCCCGCGGAGTCGTCGTGGAGCGCGCCCTGACCGACAACGCCTCCTCCCCTCGGGCCGGCTGTTCAACGATGCGCTGGCCGAGCGCCGCATCGTGCAGTACTGCGGTTCTTGTCGCCTCCAGGCCCTCAGCTCCGGAGGATCCGCCTTCCCTCGGCCGTCGCCTTCAGGCTGCCCTCGGGCCCGACCATCGATCTCACCAGTTCGAGGGCAGTCGGGCCAAGCGGTTCACCTGAGTAGCAGACCAGGTGCCAAGGCCGGATCATGGGGGTACCCGGGCACGCCCACACGGTGACGGACCCTTGGGAGATGCGTTCGGCGGCGGCGTCGAGGGAGATCAACGCCACCCCCAGTCCCAGTGCCACACCTCGCTCGATGGCGGCGTTGGATCCGAGGATCATGGTGGGCGGGTCGATGTCCAGCTCGGCCAGCAGGGCGTCGGCTGCCTCTCGCGTCCCGGATCCCGGTTCGCGCAACAGCCAGGTCTCCCGGGCCAGGTCGTGCACCGCATCGGTGCCGTTCGTCCGTGGCGTGGCCGAGGCGGGACCGATGACGACGAGCCGGTTGTCGCCACGGGCCAAGGTGTCCCCGGGTACCCCGGCCGGCGGCCGGCCGGCTACGACGAGGTCGGCCTCGTGGTGGCGCAAGGTCTGCCACACCGTCATCCGGTTCCCGACCTGGATGGTGACACCGGCTTCGGGTTGCTGCTCACGGAAGCGGGCGACGACCGGCAGGAGCAAACGCTCAGTGGCGGTGGCCACCGCGACGAGCCGAACCGTCCCCCGTGCCGGGTCTTCAATGCTGCGGGCGCGGCGGGAGGCGTAGTCGAGGAGGCCGAGGCTGGTGCGCACGTCATCGGCGAAGGCCGTTCCAGCCGCAGTGAGGCGGAGGCCGCGGCCGCGGCGGGCGACGAGCGCCACGCCCAACTCCCGCTCGAGGCTGGCGATGGCGCCCGAGACGGCCGGCTGTGAGACGAAGAGCGACTCGGCCGCGGCCCGGACCGACCCCGAGTCGGCCACCGCGAGAAACGTGCGGAGCAGGCGCAAAGTCATAGCCATGGGTGCACGAAAGTTAATCCCTCCCTTTGTGAGGCCGCGGGTGGCACCCGGCGTGGAACGACACCATCCTCGCTGTGCCCGGGGCACCCTGCGGGAGCTCTGTCCTCGGGTCGCCACCTCACGAATCATAAGCGTAGACTGATGACGCATAAGGAAGTACTCACTTTACTCTGAGGCCACGGCGGCGTAGCCTGGATGGCGTAGGGTCTGGTTGAGTCATCCAGCCCGAGCGTCAGACCCCGGCCGTGGGAGCCGAGACCAGGTCCCAGTCGGGCTTCAGCCGAGGAGAACCGCGTGGCAGACAAGAGTTACCAGGCCGGCGTGAAGAACTACGCCGACAACTACTGGACCCCGGACTACGTGCCGTTGGACACCGACCTCCTGGCGTGCTTCAAGGTGGTGGCCCAGGAGGGCGTGCCGCGCGAGGAAGCGGCTGCGGCGGTGGCCGCCGAGTCCTCCACCGGCACCTGGACCACGGTGTGGACCGACCTGCTCACCGATCTCGAGTACTACAAGGGCCGGGCCTACCGGATCGAGCCGGTGGGGGGCGACCCC
>JBKJUI010000247.1:0-4231 GCA_046590775.1 Acidimicrobiales bacterium | reverse complement strand
CGCCGACGGGCCCTGGCCGCCATCGAGCGGGCCGCCCGCCTCGCCGCCGACCGGCTCGACCTCACCGAGGTGCCCCCCGACCGGGGGGCCCGGGGCCACCGCACCGTCGTCACCCAGACCCGTGACCGCCTCGAGGACGTGTTCATCGGCATGGGCTTCGAGGTGGCCGAGGGGCCGCTCGTCGAGACCGACTGGCACAACTTCGAGGCGCTCAACATCCCCGTCGGCCACCCCGCCCGCAGCGGCTTCGACACCCTGTACCTCGACGTCGGCGAGCCCGAGAGCATCCTCCTCCGGCCCCACACCTCGCCGGTCCAGGTGCGGCTGATGACCTCGAAGCCGCCGCCGATCTATGCGGTCATGCCCGGCACGGTGTACCGCAAGGACACCCCCGACGCCCGCCACCTCCCGACCTTCAACCAGATCGAGGGCCTCGTCGTCGACCACGGCATCACCTTCGGCGATCTGGCCGGCACCATCGAGACCTTCACCCGCGCCTTCTTCGGCCCCGACATCACCTCGCGCCTTCGTCCGGCCAGCTTCCCCTTCACCGAACCGTCGGCCGAGTACGAGATCACCTGCCCCATCTGTCGCGGCGACGGCTGCCGCACGTGCAGCCAGACGGGCTGGATCGAGCTGGGCGGTTGCGGCCTCGTCCACCCCAACGTGTTCCGAGCCGTCGGCATCGACCCCGAGGAGTACGCAGGCTTCGCCTTTGGCTTCGGCATCGACCGCCTGGCCCAGGTCTTCCATGCCATCCCCGACATGCGCGTGCTCCTCGACAACGACCTCCGGTTCTCCACGCAGTTCTGAGCTGTGCTGACTCGAGCTCAGGCGGCGACGGTCAGGGCGAAGCACCGCACCCAGCGCATGGCCTTGCCGTCGGCCTTGGCCTTGGCGAAGCCCGGGGCGATCGAGATGTAGGTGGTGCCGACCACCAGGCTCGTCGCGTCGACGATGAGCGTGTCAGTGCCGACGCCGGCCAGGTACGCATGGGCGTTCCCGTTGGGACTCGAGCACGAGCTGTCGGTCGTGTGGACCACCAGCTGCATCGCCCGCATGTAGTTGTCACCGTCGGCCGGTTGGAGGTTCGGGCTGGTCCCGTCGAAGTTGGGGCCGTCGCCCGGCACCACGGGCTTGTCGAACTTCAGCGTGATCCGGCCGGCACCCGTCCCCGGGGCCGGGGGTTGCCCGCCGGCGCCGGAGATTGCCGTGGCCGACAGGAGCTCGGGCCCGCCGACGGGATCGGCGTACGGGACCGTCGTCGGAACCGTTCCAGACGTCGTGATCGGGATGCAGCTCATCCCGGCGAACATGCCGGTGCTCGGCAGGTCCTTGCGCACCACGAGGTCGTTGAACGTGCCGTCGGCCACGCTCTTGACCACGCCCCGGCCGATGCCGACGTAGGTGGTCCCGGGCGCGAGGCTGGTGGCCGCGAAGGTGACGGTGTCGGTGCCCAGGCCGGACACATAGTCCTGGCCGTTTCCCTGCGGGCCGCTGCACGCCTTGTCGGGCCCGAACACGATCATGTTCATGGGGTGGGTCTTGTCGGGCGAGAAGGTCTTGGACCCGGGGCTCTTGTCCACGGGGTCGCCCGTCACCGGGCGGTCGAAGCGCAGGGTGACCCGGCCGGCGGCGGCGTCCCCGGTGGCCGAGAGGAACCGGGGCGCCCCGGTCGTGACCGACCCGGTCGTGACGGCTGGCCCGGTCGGTCCGGTCGGTTCGGTTGGGGGCGCCAGCGAGGTGGTCGGGGCGGCGAGCTCCGTTGGGGTGGTCGTGGCCGGTGCTTCGGTGGCGTCGGCTGGGGGCGTCCACACCCAGGCGTCGCTCAGCAGCTCGAACCCGGGCGACCGGTTGCCCCCGAACGAGAAGAGACGGCGGCCGAAGGAGGCGATGCTCTCGTTGGTGCGCGGGTCGACGGGATCCAGCTTCAGCCACGCCCGAGCTGCGGTGTCGAGCACATAGCCCGAGGAGTGGGCGAAGCTCGCGCTTCGAGGCCCGACCGCTCCGGCCAGGGGGGCCTCGCCGAGCCGGCCGTGCACGGGGATCTGACCGGTCTGATCCTCCGGGAACGGTCTCCAGGCACCGCTCGCCAGGTCGACCGTGCCACCGCCGACCGTCGCCCTCCCCGGGCCCGGCTGCAGGATGACGACGCCGTCGACCACCTGCGGGAGGACCCGGGAGCCCGTGCCCATCGCGATGGTCGACCACGCTCCGGTCCTGGTGTCCAAGCGGGCTCCAAGGATGTCGCCGCCCGCGATGCTCTTGTCGTCCCGCTCGATCTTCCCGAAGGCGAGCACATCGTCCCTGTCGGCGAGGATCTGGTAGCTGAGGAGGGTCGGCGGGACGTCCGGAACATCCGACCACGTGGCCGACGCCGTGTCGAACCGCCACAGCCGAGCGGGGCCGCTGTCGATGGAGCCCGAGGCGAACAGGCTACCGGCGGCCGCCACCAGCTCCTGGGTGTCCCGGAGCCCTGACGGTGCCGGGAGGCGATCCCACGAGTCGCTGGCCGGCCGGTAGCGGAGCAGCACCAGCTCGCACGGCGCCGCCCTTTCACCATCGACCGCCTGGACCCGACATGGCACAAGCACGTAGACGTCGCCGTCGAGCACGGCGGCTCGTCCGTCCTGGAGGACGATCGGTGAGGGCTCGATCGTCCGCCAGGTCCGAGCCCCGACGTCGAAGGCGGCACCGTCCGCCAGCACCGCATCCTGGCGGCCCCCGCAACCCGCACCGGGGGGGCAGTCGACGTTCGACCCGCCGACGACGACGATCTCCCTTCCGGTCCAGGCCGACGTGGCCCGGGAGCGGGGCGACAGGGGCGGATCGGGCAGCCGGGTCCAGCCGGGCTTGAAGCCCTTCTCGTCGCCGGCGGCCACGTTGATGCTTCCGTCGCCCCGATCTAGCAGGGCCGGGACCGCCGTGGCTCCCAGCAGGGCCACGACGACGACGCCGCAGAGCCCGACGATCCGCTGGCGGCGGCGGCTGCGCCGCGCCCGCAGGATCAGCGCCCCGGCATCCGGGCGCACGTCTCCGGCGGTGGTCCGCGCTGCGGTCCTCACCAGGTCGGTGAGCTCGGTGTCGGTCATCCGACGCCCTCCTTCATCCCCTCGTCCACCAGCAGTCCCGTCGTCCGCAGGGCCGCCAGCCCGCGAGCCGCCCGGCTCTTCACCGTCCCCGTCGAGATGCCGAGCTGCTCGGCGATCTCGACTTCAGAACAGCCCTCGAAGTAGCGCAGGACCAAGACGGCCCGCTGCGACAGCGGGAGCATCGCCAGGGCCCGGTGGACGGCGTCGGCGACAGCCACATCGTCAGTGCGGTCGACGGCGATCACCGCATCGGGCTCGAGCGCCGTCGGCCGCTCGCCGTTCCATCGTCGCCGGCGGCCGCGCTCGGCCACTCGGATCATCACCTTGCGTGTGTAGGCGCGGGCCGTGGCCTTGTCCTCGATGCGGGGCCAGGCCCTGTACACCTTGATCAGCGCCGTCTGGGCCACGTCCTCGCCTCCTGCTCTGCTGCCGACCAGGACCGTGCCGAACTGAACCAGTCCGACGAACGCACCGTCGACGAAGCTTGCGAACTCATCGTCTCTGCCAGGGCGTCCCGTCACGCTCCTCCGATCCTGATCATGAAGAGGCCCTGGCGGAGCAGAAGGTTCCACCGCCTTCGTCCCGACGAGTCCTTCTACCGTCGCCGCTAGCCTGCCCGATTCATGCGCGCCCCGCTTTCCTGGTTGAGGGACTTCGCGCCGTTCGACGTTGATCCGGTCGAGCTGGGGAAGGTGTTCGACGACCTCGGGATGGTGGTCGAGGGCATCGAGCGGGTGGGGGAGGGGCTCGACGGGATCGTCCTCGGGCGGGTCCTCGAGGTGGCGTCGATCGAAAAGGCGCGGGTGCGGCGCACTCGGGTCGACCTCGGCCCTGAGCACGGGCACGACGTGCAGATCGTTTGCGGCGGGCCCAACGTCGCCGCCGGGCAGCTGGTGCCGGTGGCCGTGGTCGGCACCGTGCTGCCCGGCGGCATGGCCATCGGGCAGCGCATGGTCCTCGGCATTGAGTCGAACGGGATGATCTGCTCGCAGGTCGAGGTGGGCCTGGGCGAGGACGCTGCCGGGATCATGGTCCTGGACGACGACCTTGGTGCTCCCGGGGAGCCGTTCGCCCGAGCGATGGGGATCGAGCCCGACGTCGTCTACGACCTGGCCATCGAGACCAACCGGCCCGATGCC
>JBKJUI010000108.1:0-8485 GCA_046590775.1 Acidimicrobiales bacterium | reverse complement strand
GGGCGGATGACCGACCGCCTCACCCTCGGCTACCGCAGGGCGCGCACCCGGGTGGCGTCGCCGGTCGGCCCGGCGGGCACCGGCCTGCAGGGCCACGAGTTCCGCTACTCCGACCTCGATCCACCGGGGGACGCCCTCGACCTCAAGGGCCGCTTCGGACGGGGCCGGGCCGGGTTCGCCACCCCCACGCTGCTGGCCACCTATCTCCACGTCCACCCGGTCAGCGAGCCGGCGGCCGTCGGCTCGTTCCTCGGGGCCGCCACTTGCTGACCCTCGGACCCCTCAGTCGGCGGCCGACCCGGGGGGCGGTGCCGGCAGGCTGATCCGGAAGGTGGAGCCGCGTCCCTTGGTCGACGCCGCCGTCGCCGTGCCGCCGTGGCGCTCGGCCAGCTCCTTCACGATGGCCAGCCCCAGTCCCGCCCCCCGGCTGACGCCGGTCTCGGCCACATCCGCCCTCCAGAGCCGGTCGAAGACCTTCGGGAGGTCGCCGGGGCTGATGCCCTGCCCCCGATCGGCCACCGTGATCTCCCAGCCCGTGACTCGGGACCCGGCCACCCGCACCGTGATCGGGCCCGCCGGCGGCGAGAAGCGGCAGGCGTTCACGAGGAGCAGCTCCAGCACCCGGGCCAGCGCCTCGGGGTCGGCCCACACCTCCTCGTCCTCGAGCCGGCGCTGGACGTCGTGGCCGGCCAGGATCGGCTCGAGCTTGGCCATGACCTGGTCCAGGAGCGGCGCCACCTTCACGACCTTGGCTCGCACCTCCCAGCCGCCCTTGGACAGGCGGCCGGCGTCGAGGAAGTGGAGGACCGAGGCGTCGAGCGAGGCGATGTTCACGCCGAGGGAGTCGATGAGGTCGAGACGGCGCGTCTCGGGTAGGACGTCCCACCGGCTCACGAGGGTCGACGTGAGGCCCTGGATGACCGTGAGCGGTGTCCGGAGCTCGTGGCTGACGGTGGTGACCACCTGCTCCTTCAGCTCCTCGACCGACGCCCGCTCGGCGGCCACCTCCGCTTGCGCCAATCGCCCTGTGACGCCGACGAACGCAGCCCAGCCCGCCACCACCCCGCTGGCCATGACGGCGACCACGATGCGCCAGGTGGGCGCCGGGCCGGGGCCGAAGCCCTGCAGGACGGCCAGGACGGCGGTGGCGCCCGCCGCCACCCGCAGCGCCGTCTCGAGGCCGCACTCATGGGCCGTGACCGTGGCCACCAGCACCGGGGCCAGGACGGCGACGGGAAGCAGGCCGAAGGCCGCCAGGAGCCACTGGCCGATGGCGATCACCACGAGGTCGGCGGCCACCTGGGCCAGCCAGTGAAGCCGGACGGCGCCGAGCGGCCGGCGACGCGGCTCGGACCCGGCGGTCGACCCGCCGACGGCAAGCGCCAGGTAGGCGACCACCACCACGACGACGGTCACGGTGGCCGCGACCGAGGGCGACCCGCCCAGCCCGGCCAGGGCGGTCGCGGCCAGCAAGAACCTGCTCCCCAGCCGCCAGGCGGCGTCGCCGGTCAGGCGCCGTGAGCCGGTCAGCGGAGGGGCCGGCAACGGGCGCGCACGACCCTCTTCTTACCCCGTCGCCGCGAAGGCCTGCCGCTTGGACCAAGATGTGCACCGATGAGACGGGGCAGGCACGTTGTTCTTGGGTCGACCGCGGCTGTTGCGATCCTCCTGTCGGGCTGCTCCAGCGGCAAGAAGCAGACGGCCCTCCCGGCCTCGGCGAGCCCGGGCGAAGAGACACCGTTGTCGCTCGACAGCACCACCACCGAGGTACCGGCCACCCTCCCGACGACGGTGCCGAGCACCACCACCACGATCCCGCCGGCCATCGGCGCCGCCGGGAACCTGGTCATCTCCCGCGACCTGTCGAGCGGGATCAAGGGCGAAGACGTGAAGGCGGTCGAGCAGCGCCTCAACGACCTGAAGTTCTCCCCCGGGCCGGTCGACGGCACCTACGACGCCAAGACCGGCCAGGCCGTGCTGTCGTTCCAGAAGCAGACCGGCCTGCCCCGCACCAGCAGGGTCGACGCCGCCACCGCCACCCGGATGAACACGGCCGGCTTCGGCACGCCGATGGTGCCTGACGGCAACGCCGACCGGGTCGAGGTCGACATCTCCCGCCAGGTCCTGCAGATCTGGCGCGGCGGCCAGCTGTTCCGGGTGCTCGGGGTGTCGACCGGCACGGGCAAGCGCTACTGCGACACCACCGACACGGGCAAGCGGGTCTGCGGCATCGCCACCACGCCCACCGGCCGCTTCGACTTCAGCCGGCGCATCCCGGGGCAGCGCAAGAGCGAGCTCGGGATCCTGTTCGACCCGGTCTACTTCACGGGCGGCTACGCCGTGCACGGGTCGCGGTCGGTGCCGGCCACCCCGGCCAGCCACGGCTGCATCCGCATCCCCCTTTGGGAGTCGAAGTTCTTCTTCAACGAGGTGCCGC
Source organism: Acidimicrobiales bacterium (assembly GCA_046590775.1). GTDB lineage: Bacteria > Actinomycetota > Acidimicrobiia > Acidimicrobiales > JAUJNH01 > JAUJNH01. The sequence continues at coordinate 6,048 of JBKJUI010000108.1, read as the reverse complement.
TCCGCACCCAGATGATCGTGATCAAAGACGGTGCCCCAGCGGTCCCCACCCTCCCGGCCCCGGTCACCGGTCCGCCCCCGGTGTCGACCACCCTGGCCCCGGTCACGACCCCCACCACGCTGCCGACGATCCCGACGACGACGCCGACGACCAGGCCCACCACGACGCGACCGCCGATCCTGCCGACGACGACCCGGCCCACCACCACCACGACCCGGGGCCTCCTCGGGTAGGGGCTCGGCGCCCCTGGGCCTGCGGCTACAGCTGCAGGCTCTTCACCTCGAGGAACTCCTCCAGGCCGTGGCGCCCGAGCTCGCGGCCGATACCCGACTGCTTGTACCCCCCGAAAGGCGCCCCCGGGTTGAAGGCGCCGCCGTTGATCTCCACCTGGCCGGTGCGGATCTGGCGGGCCACCTCGACGGCGTGCTCCTGGGTGCCCGCCCACACGCCGCCGGCCAGCCCGTACACCGAGTCGTTGGCGATCTCTATCGCCTCCTCCTCGGTGTCGTAGGGCAGGATGGCCAGGACGGGGCCGAAGATCTCCTCCTGGGCGATGGTCATGTCGGTGCGGACGCCGGAGAACACCGTGGGCCTCACGAAGTAGCCCGAGGTCAGGCCCTCGGGTCGCCCAGGCCCGCCGGTCACCAGAGTGGCGCCCTCCTCCAGGCCCTTCTCGATGTAGCGCTGCACGCTGTCCCACTGCGCCTCCGACACGAGGGGGCCGAGCCTGCTGTCCTCGGCGAAGGGGTCGCCCGGGGTGAGGGCCTCGGCGGCCCGCTTGGCCAGCTCCTCGGCCTCGGCCAGCTTCGAGCGAGGCACGAGCATGCGGGTGAGGGCCGAGCAGGTCTGGCCGGAGTTGAGGAACGCCTTGGCCACGCCGTCGCCTACGGCCTTCTCGAGGCCGGCGTCGTCGAGGATGACGTTGGCACTCTTGCCGCCCAGCTCCAGGCTGACTCGCGCCACCCGCTGGCTGGCCAGCTCGGCCACCCGCTTGCCGGCCCTGGTCGAGCCGGTGAAGGAGACCATGTCGACGCCCGGGTGGGCGGCGATGGCCTCGCCCACCACCGGTCCGGTGCCGGTCACCAGGTTGAAGACGCCGGCGGGGAGGCCGACGTCGTCGACGATCGCGGATAACACGAAGGCAGTGAGCGGCGCCAGCTCGGACGGCTACACCACCACCGTGCAGCCGGCGCCGAGGGCGAAGGCCACCTTGGCGGCGATCTGGTGCAGCGGGTAGTTCCACGGCGTGATGCACCCGACCACGCCGACCGGCTCCCGCACCACCAGCGAGCTGCCGACCGTCTCCTCGAAGAGGAACTCGTCGACGACGCCGGCAACCGAGGCGAACGAGCTGTACGGCAGGCCGGCCTGGATGAACATGCTCAACGGCTTGACCATGCCCACCTCCTCGCTGACCAGCGTGGCGATCTCATCCATCCGGGCTCCGAGCCCCTCGGCGATCCGGGTGCAGTACTTGGCCCGCTCGTCGGCCGACGTGGCGGCCCAGCCCGGGAAGGCCTGGCGCGCCGCGGCCACGGCGGCGTCCACGTCCTCGCGTGTCCCCTCGGGGACGGTGCCCATCGTCTGCTCGGTCGTGGCGTTGACGACCGGCAGGGTCCCGGTCCCGGTGCTCGGCACCCAGGCCCCGCCGATGTAGATCGTGTCCCGGGTGATCACAGGCCCCAGCTCCCTCGTCGGCTCCTCTCGAACCTAGGCCGGCACTGGCGCCAACGTCGGCGCCCAGCGGAGGGGGAACGGCCAGGAGCCGATCCGGCCCCCCGTCAGTCCGGCGGGGCTTCTGCCCTGCGAAGGCGCTCGCGTAGCCGGTCCGCCGAGCGGTGCACCTCGGCCCGCAGAAGCGGCTCGAGCATGCTGGCCAACGGGGAGGACCCGTCGTAGTGGAGGCGGAAGCGGAGCGTGCACGGTCCCTCCCCCGTGGCCGGGTCGACGCTGGCCTCCAGCTCCCATCGGCCGTGCTCCTTGCCGTCGAGCTCGGCCCTGACGAACCGCACCTCGCCCGGGCCCTCGACGCCTTCCCCCGCCCGCACAAGCCGCACCCGCTTGCTCCGGGTGAACGGCCCGATCTTCCCGCCGACGTCCACCAGCCAGCCGTCGCCGTCCGGCTCCACCTTGTGGACCATCCCGTGCCACGACGGGTAGTCGGGCAGGTCGGCCACCTCGGCCAGCACCGCAGCAGGTGCGGCGTCAATCTTCGCCCCCAGGCTGACGTCCACCCGTCAGCCCGGCTTGAAGACCATCAGGAACAGCACGACGAGGAACAGCAGGGTGGCGATGCCCCCGGCGGCGGCGACCTTCGACTCGGCCGCCCGGTCGCCCGCCCCCACCTGCCGCTCACCGGGGATGATCACGGCGCCGACGATCCCGCCGATCGCCAGCCACAGCAGCGCCGAGATGAACACCCACGGGTCGGTGAACTTCCACGCCTCGTCCGAGATGCCCACCAGGGCGAACCCCAGGATCCCGACGGCGAGGAGCGCCGGCAGGTACACCTGGCGCGAGTTGATGGCCAGGACGGCGCTGAGCCGCCGCCCCGCCTCCTCGTCGTCCTTCATCAGTCGCGGCCCGGTCAGCGGATGGGCGACCGCAGGCGCGAAGGCGACGATGACCGACAAGATGTGCAGGAGGAGCAGCAGGTTGTAGATGCCGCTGCCGACGCGCGCGAGGACCATGGCCGCAGGCTACGGCGCCCCCGCCGCACCGCCGGTGGACCGATCCCGTCGCCTGCCGCCGACTACGCTCCCCGGCGCCCCGGGCGTATGGCTCAGTTGGTTAGAGCGCTGCCTTCACACGGCAGAGGTCACAGGTTCGAATCCTGTTACGCCCACCGCAAAACCCCAGGTCAGAGTGCCTGGGGTTCTTCTTTGCCTGGGGTGCGACCGGCTCGCACCCCGCGAAAAACCCGCGAGACTCCACGACACCGGCTATCACCGATCGAGACTGGGCGGCACGCGACGACACCGAGCGGACCCCGCACCCGACCCAGGCCGCCCGTCGGCGTCGGTTGTGCCGCCGGGAGATGATCTGGGCGTGTGGGCTCGTCTTCCGAGCCGATCCTCTGCCCACGAACGGCGCGCTGGCTAACGACGCCATGACCGCGTCGGTGACGGCGACTTCACGGTCACGCCGTCGACCACCGGCGTCGAGGAGATCGACGCCGTCGGCCGCAACCTGGCTCGCGCCGCTGGCCGATACGGCCACCTCCTCAGCCGCGAGCAGGCCTTCAGCACCGAGGCTTCCCACCAGCTGCGCTACCCAGCAACGTTCACGTTGTCTGGTCGGTGAGGAGGGCGCGGGCGGCTTGGCGGCCGGGGGTGCCGGCGATCCCGCCGGAGGGGTTGGTGCCGGCGCCGGAGATGTAGAGGCCGTCGATGGGGGTGCGCCACCGGCCGAGCCGGCGGGTGGGCCGGAACGGGCCGAGCTGGTCGAGAGCGATGTCGAGGTGCATCGGGTGCCCGCCGGGCCACCCCCCGGCCCGATCCATGTCGTCGGGGGTCCAGGGGCTGATCCCCTGGATAGTGGACCCGAACCCGGGCGCCCGCCGTTCCATGGTCTCCAGGGCGGCTTCGACGAGCTCGTCGCGCCGGGCGGGCCAGCCGCCCTCGACCCGGGACGGCGCGGCGGGGCAGGCCAGGTAGACGGTGTGGTACCCGGGTGGGGCGAGGCTGCCGTCGAGCGCGGATGGGGTGAAGGCGTAGAGGGGGAGCGGGTCGGGGAGGAGGCCGGCTTCAGACCGGGTCCAGGCCGCGGTGAGGTCGTCGAGGCGGTCGACGTAGCTCTGCAGGCCGTTCCAGTCGCCGGGCCGGCTGTTGGGGTAGGCGGGCAGGCGGTCGGTGGCCACGTGCACCAGCGCCTGCACGACGTTCGAGCGGCGGGCGGCGGCGAGGTCGGCGCCGGCGGCCCCGGCCAGCGGCGGGTCGAGCAGCTGCAGGAGCGCGGTCTGCGGGTTGATGGCGGTGGTCACCGACGACGTGCCGATCCGCTCGACCGGTGCAGAGCAGCGCAGTTGGCCGCCGAGGGCGGTGAGCCGGGTGACGAGGGCGTCGGTGAGGTTCTGGGCGCCGCCCCGGCCGTGCCACTGGCCGAACAGGTGGTAGGCGGCCTGCCAGAAGGCGAACAGCGCGCCGCCGGGGACGGTGGGACCGACGCCGGCGTGGGCGGCGAAGGCGGCGACGGGGCCCCGGGTGAGGTCGGACGGCAGCCAGCGGCGGAGCAACGAGTCGTACGGGCTGATGGCGTCGCGTGCCGTGACGAGCGGATCGTGACGGAGGGCCCGGGCCAGGTTGGCCACCTGGCGGGGCAAGGCCTTGACCGTGGTGTCGCCCCGGATGGCGGGCAGCACGGTCCGCACGATCGGCAGGCTCTTGGCCATGAACCGCCGGTAGGCCTCGGCCTCGGCCGGTGACAACTCGGCGATCGAGTCGACGGTCTGCTCGATCGACCGGAAGAACCGCACCCGCCGCCCGTCCTCGTGCACGGCGATCGAGAACGGGTCCATCTCCAGGTAGTCAAGGCCGGCGCCGGCCAGGTCGAGCTCGGCCGGGATGTCGGTCATGTTGATGATGTTGTGGGCGGCCGAGTGCAGGTCGAACCGGTAGCCGGGGACCGTCTCCTCGGTGCGTGACCCGCCGCCTGGCCGGTCCAGCTGCTCGACGACCACCACCTCACGGCCGGCCTGGGCCAGGTAGCAGGCGGCCACCAGCCCGTTGTGACCGGCGCCGACAACCACGACCGGGCCGGTCACGCCGCCTCCGGGGTGAACCCCTGCGCCTTCAAGGCGTCCCCGACCTTGAGGATGGCCTGGTCGTAGGGCAGGTCGGGGGTGATGCTCTTGGCGTACTCCAAAGCTACGGCTCCTTCCACGCCGTCATCCCTCCGGCCAAGAACCCACCCAGCCTCGGCTGCAGAAGACCCCCCTGGGTACCTTCCAGTAACGCGGCTGGCCGCAAGGTCCACCCCGTTCATCCGACGCTGGGTGGCCGTCGGCTCCGGCAGTCGGACACCGGCCTCCCACGCCGCCGCCGGCCGAGTCGGCTCCACCACGGCGGCAAGCACGGCGAGAGCGGCCAACCCGGCCGCCGCGGCCCGACCCGGGCGGCGGGGGCGGACACCCGCCCCGGCCGCCAGCAGCAGGCCGTGCACCAGGCCGCCAACGACCAGCACCGGTGTTTCGATCCCCTCCCGCTCCACCCCCTCGGCCGCCGCGCTGAAGCGCATGCCGACCAGGATGAGCAGCAGCGACGACGCCGCCAGGCTCGGCAGCGGCGACCCGGCCGGAGCGACGCGACGGACCAGCCTCCCTGTCCCGAACAGCCCGGCGACGATCAGGGCGACCCCGGCGGCCGAACCCACCTGGTTCGGGACGGGAGCGACGCCCTCCAGCGCCCCGACGATGAAGACGCCCACCACCAGGGCGGCGCCGGTGCCGAAGAGCGACAAGAGAACGGCAGCGACGTTGCGCCCGACGACCGACGACTCCTGCTGACTTTTCGGCACCCATCTCCCTTTCCGGGCTGCCCGCTGCGGGTAGGACTGTCACCCTGCTGCCGATCGATGGTCGTAGCCGGATCGGGCCGTTCCGACAGCGGCACTGACGCTGCCAACCCGGCCCTCCTGGGGTCCCGGCACCGTACCGCCGCCAGGAGGGGCCGGTGCTGGCGGCGGTACGGTCCCGGAGACTCAGGGCGTGGCCGGTGCCGGGGCGGCGTCGGGCGCCTCCTCCGCCTCCGGGCCCGCCTCGGGGCCCTGCTCGTTGCCCTTCTCGCCGGCGGTCGACTCGGTGTCGCCGGCGCTGCTGACGACTCCGAAGGCGTCGTTGAGCCGGACGTCGACGGTGGTGCCGTCAGGTTTGGTCACCTCGACCTCGTAGGTGGCGCCGTTCTCGCCGTCGCGCTCCACGGCGCCGGCCTTGCCTCCCCCGGTGGACGCCATCGCCGCAGCGATGGCCCGATCGGCGTCGGGGCCGGTGACGGCTGCCTCGGTCGCGCCGTCTCCGCCACCGGTGGCAGCCACCGCGACACCACCGCCACC
>JBKJUI010000074.1:0-2609 GCA_046590775.1 Acidimicrobiales bacterium | reverse complement strand
GCCAACGCGCCACGGGCCCCGGGGGGCCGTAGCGGGGCTGTCGAACCTAGGATCGCCGGCATGCCGGGCACCCGACCTGCCCACGAGACCAGGGCCTCGACCCTGGGCGAGCTCCGGGCCTCGGGCTGGGAGTCGGTCCCCGTCAAGGAGGAGGTGCGGCGCAACGCCGCCGTCCGGGTGGCCGAGGGGCGGCCCATCGTCGAGGGCGTCAAGGGCTACGAGGACACCGTCCTTCCCCAGGTCGAGAACGCCCTCCTCGCCGGCCACGACATCATCTTCCTGGGCGAGCGGGGCCAGGCCAAGACCCGGATGATCCGGTCCCTCACCGGCCTGCTCGACGAGTGGCTGCCGGTGGTAGCGGGCTCGGAGATCCTCGACGACCCGTACGCTCCGGTGAGCCGCCACGCCACCGACCTGGTGACCAGGGAGGGTGAGGCCACGCCGATCGAGTGGGTGCACCGGGACACCCGATTCGGCGAGAAGCTGGCCACGCCTGACACGGCCATCGCCGATCTGATCGGCGAGGTCGACCCGATCAAGGTGGCCGAGGGCCGCTACCTCTCCGACGAGCTGACCATCCACTACGGCCTGGTGCCGCGCACCAACCGCGGCATCTTCGCCACCAACGAGCTGCCCGACCTCGCCGAGCGCATCCAGGTCGGGCTCCTCAACGTGCTCGAGGAGCGCGACGTCCAGATCCGCGGCTACAAGGTCAGGCTGCCGCTCGACATCCTGCTGGTGGCGTCGGCCAACCCCGAGGACTACACCAACCGGGGCCGGATCATCACCCCCCTGAAGGACCGCTTCGGCAGCCAGATCCGCACCCACTACCCCCTCGATCTGGCCACCGAGGTCGAGGTCATCCGCCAGGAGGCGGTGCCCTTCGACGCCGGCGGCGTCCACGTCGAGGTGCCCGGCTTCATGGTCGACATCGTGGGCACCATCAGCCAGCTGGCCCGGGTCTCGCCCCACGTGAACCAGCGGTCCGGCGTGTCGGTGCGGCTGAGCGTGGCCAACTACGAGGTGCTGTCCGCCGCCGCCGCCCGCCGGGCGCTGCGAGCCGGCGAGCGCGACGCCGTGCCCCGAGTCAGCGACCTCGACGCCCTGGCCGCCTCCACCGCCGGGAAGATCGAGGTCGAGGCGCTCGAGGACCGGGGCGACGCCGACGTCGTCCAGCGACTGCTGCGGGCTGCGGTCCTCACGGTCTTCAAAGAGCGCGTGCCGAGCCCGAGGGTGGCCGACATCGTCCTGTCCTTCGACGAGGGCACCGTCCTCCATGCCGGTGACGACGTCCCGTCCACCGCCTACGTGGACGCCCTCGAGCGGCTGCCTGCGCTGAAGCAGGTCGTGGCCGACCTCACCGAGGGCGCCGAGAGCCCAGCGCTGCTGGCCAGCGCCGTCGAGTTCGTCCTCGAGGGACTCCACCTCTCCAAGCGCCTCAACAAGGACACGGCCGGCCCCCGGGCCACCTACACCAGCCGCTGAGGCCTGCGGCCACAGGCCTGCGGTCGGCGCTGGCCTTCGGCGGACTGCACCGGATCGACGGCCTGCGGCCGCTGCTTGGTGTTCCGCTCGGCCTGAGATGCTGGCCGAGCGGTCAGACGGCGAAGGTCAGCCTCGCTGCCGGTTCTTACCGGTGGTCGAGATCTTCGCCGTCTGAGGTCTCGGCACGTGGGCAGCCGAACGGGCGGGGGGCTGGCAGTGCTCGCAGGCGTAGGCGAAGCGGCCGGCCAGGTCCCACTTCCGGACCGGGGTGCCGCAGCGCAGGCAGTGCGGCTGCTTGTAGACGTAGCGCGACTCGGCCACGGTCATCCGGCGGCGCGGCTTGCCGGCCTCGCTCGGGTCCACGGTGACGATGCGGCGCTCCTTGACGCCGCGGCGCAGCGCCGCCACGAGCCAGGCCCACATCGAGTCCCACACCGGCCGCTCGATCTCGATGGCCGGGTGCAGCGGGTGGATCCCGTGGGCGAACAGCACCTCGGCCCGGTAGACGTTGCCGACCCCGGCCAGCACCGTCTGGCCCATCAGCGCCTGGCCGATCGTGGAGCGCCGCCGCTGCAGGGCGGCCCACGCCCGCTCGGGATCGGCGTCGCGACGGATCGGGTCCGGGCCGAGGCGGGCCACGATCGCGGCTACGCCGGCCGGCCCGAGCACCTCGCAGGCGGTGGCGCCCCGCAGATCCCACCCCACCTCGGCCGCCTCCAGCCGCAGCCTCAGGGCGCCTCTCGGTTCGGGCAGCGGCTGGTCGAAGCGCCGGAAGGTGCCGTAGAGCCCGAGGTGCACGTGCACGGACAGGTCGCCCTCGAGCTCGACGAACAGGTGCTTGCCGTAGGCGTCGGTGCGCTGCACCACCCGACCGTCGACGGCCGAGGCGCCGTCGGCGAAGCGCCCCTGCGGCGACGTGGCCCGCACCGGGGCCCCGGCCAGGTCGGCGGCGAGGTCCCGGGCCAGGCGGTGGATGGTGTGACCCTCGGGCACGGGGTGCATGCTGGCCTACGGCCGGGTCTGCGTGCAGTCAGGGCCGTGTTGCCCGACTTGGGGGCGTACCGTGAGGTCGATGCCGTGGCGCCACAGCTACTCCCGCTGGGACGGCACCCAGTCGGGCTTCG
>JBKJUI010000068.1:0-2724 GCA_046590775.1 Acidimicrobiales bacterium | reverse complement strand
GTCCTCAACGCCGACGACCCCCGGGTGGCGGCCATGGCATCTCGGACCACGGCCCGGGTCCTCTCCTACGGCGACGCCGGCGAGGTCCGGGCCGAGGACGTGGCCTGTGACGACGACCTGCGGCCGTCGTTCCGACTCCGCTCACCGTGGGGTGCCACCGTTGTCCGTCTGGCCGTCCGTGGCCCGCACCAGGTGGGGAACGCCCTGGCGGCGGCCGCCGCTGCGCTGGCGTGCGGGGTGCCGATCGAACTCGCCGCCGCCGGCCTCGGGCGAGCGACGCTGTCACCGCTGCGCATGGACCTGCGCCGCACCGTCGCGGGCGTCCTCGTGCTCAACGACAGCTACAACGCCAACCCGACGTCGATGGCCGCCGCCCTTCGCGCCCTGGTGGCCCTTCCCGGCCCGGGCCGCCGCATCGCCGTCCTCGGCCCGATGGCCGAGCTGGCCGACGCCTCGACGGCCCACGCCGAGGTGGCGGCCCTGGCCCGGTCGCTCGACGTCGAGCTGTACCCGACCGCCACCGACCTCTACGGCCTCCCGGCGCTCGACGACCCGATCGCCGCCATCGGCCCCCTCCACCCGGGCGACGCCGTGCTGGTCAAGGCCAGCCGCGCCGCCCGCCTCGAACGCCTGGCCGAAGCCCTCCTGACCTAGTAGGAGCGCTCTGGCTCCTCCCGGTTGACCGCCGGTTCGACGCACGGCGGTCGAGCGGGCCAGACGCCAGCAGCCCTGCGAGCGTCGCGACGGGGAGGGCGGCAGGAGGGGGGTGTCGGGGGGGCACCCCCTGACAGATGGCCCGCAGGGCCGCTTGCGGCCCGAGGAGCCTGAGCCAGGCCGAAGGCCTGTCCGAAACAGGAGGGGGGTCCGGGGGGAGGCGCGTGCGCCTCCCCCCGGCAGGGCGTCAGCCCGCTAACCCGACGCCGAAGTCCATGTCGGCGATGGAGCCCTTGAAGCTGGCGCCGCCGTAGTTGAAGATCCCGCCGTCGGCGGCGAACAGGCGGTAGCCGCCGGTCGGGCCTGCGGCGGCGATGTCGGTGACCGGGGCGACGAGGGGCTGACCGCCGGCCGAGCCGAGGAACGGTGCACCGAAGGCGAACACGCCGCCGTCGAGGGCAACCATGTAGTAGCCGGCGCCGATCTCGTTCCGGGCGATGCCGATGACGGGCAGCACCAGGCGCTGGCCGGGGGCCAGGGCTCCGGGCACCGAGCCTGCGAACACGGCGTCGCCGAAGGCGAAGATCCCGCCGTCCTCGGCCACCATCCAGTAGCCCTTGCCGGTGCCGGTGCCGGCGATGCCGACCACGGCCTCGTTCAGCCGCTGCCCGGGGGCGAGCACGCCGGGGACCGACCCGAAGAAGGCGGCGTCGCCGTAGGCGAACACCCCTCCGTCCGAGGCCACCAGCCAGTAGCCCTTGCCGGACGGCGTGGCCGCCAGCCCGACGACGTCCTCGTTGAGGGGAACACCGCCGGCCGACCCGAAGAACTCGGCGTCACCGCTCGGGAAGACCCCGCCGTCGAAGGCCACCTGCCACACGCCCTGGCCCGAGGGGGTCTGGACGGCGTCGACGATGTCGTCGTTCAGATTGGGGATCGACGCCCGGGCGCCGCCGGCGCCGCCCACGCAGACGACCTGGGCGTCGAAGTCGGCGCCGCAGTAGCCACCCGGCCCGGCCAGGGCCAGGCCGTTGAGAACCTGCCCGGTGGCGCCGAGGAATGTGGCGGCCCCGCTGGTCAGGTTGATCTCGTACAGACCGGCTGTCCCGGCGACCACGAGGCTGGCCACGCCCTTGTTCGTGCTGCCCGACACCAGGATGTCGAAGCCGACCGGCGTCCCGGGCGTGGGGGTGACGCCGAGCCCGGAGCCGACCAGCTGCAGGGTCCCGTTGTTGGGCGGGGTCTGGATGTAGAGCGACGCCGTGCTGGCGTTGATGTCGAACAGCGTCGTCGAGGCCGCCGTGCCAGCCGAGTTGGTGTAGGCGGCCCCTTCGGCGGACGGCGGCGTGGCCCCGTTGAGGGCCGGATCGTTGGCGGCCACGACGCCGTTGGCCGGGTTGAGCCGCAGGTTCTGGCCCGTGTTGCTGGTGACCCGGATGCGGTCGACCGTCGGGTTGAAGTCGAACCCGAAGCTGGTCCCGCTGAGGGCAGGGGTGAAGGGGGCGCCGGCGGCGGTGGCGGCCCCGGTCATCGGGTTGATGGCGTAGACCCGGCTGGTCGAGCCGAGGCCGAAGAGCTGCCCGGTGGTGGGCCGGACGTCGATGCCGAGGATCGTCTCGCCGGCCTGGAGGCCGGTGATCGCCTTTGGCGCGCTGACCGCGGCCGGGGCCGATGTCGACAGCGTCACGAGGCCGGTGCCGGTGGCGGTGAGGCCGAAGGCGTCGATGGCCGGCACGGCGGCCGCCGCCGGGGACAGCGGGAGGGCGAACGGCGCCGCCAGCGCCGCCGCGAAGGTGAGGGGTGCGATCAGATGCCTGCGCTTCATGGATGCTCCTGGTTGAGTCGAGCCTGCCGAGACCCTACGGATGGCCGGCCGCATGCAGTCGGCGCGCCCATTCTGTCACGCGAGGTGGTCAGCCTCCCGGGTGGCCGCCCTCGTCGCCCAGAAGGTCGTGCAGCTCCTCGTCGAGGCGGCTGGGATCGACGGCCAGGTCGGACTCGAGCTCGTCGCAGCCCACCACGAGGGCACGCACCACCTCGCCGAAGGTCTGGGCATCGAGGTGGCGCAGA
>JBKJUI010000052.1:0-2873 GCA_046590775.1 Acidimicrobiales bacterium | reverse complement strand
GGCCAGGAAGACCGGGGTGGCCAGGAGGCTGCCGGCGGACGCCGCCACCACACCCCAGCTGAACAGCGGCATCCGCCCGAGGCTCATGCCCTCGGCCCGCAGCGTGAGGGCGGTGGTGAGCAGGTTGCCGGCGGCCAGGAGCGTGGCCAGGCCGAGCAGCAGGAAGCTGGCCAGGATGAGGTTGGTGCCGGTGTTGATCCCGCCCACCGGCGCCTGGAGCGGCTCCCGTCCGGTGAGGCCGATGCCCGGCGGGGGGTCGATCAGGTGGCCGAGCACGAACAGGATGGCGCCGCCGACGTGGGTCCAGAGGGCGAGCGCCTGCACCCGGGGGAAGGCCAGCCTGGACGAGCCGATCTGCAGGGGCAGGAGGTAGGTGGCGAGGCCCACCCACACCGGTGAGGCCCAGAGAAGGATGATGCCCGTCTCGTAGAGGGAGTAGAGCCGTCGGCTCTCGTCGCCGACCACCTGCGATCCGTTCGAGATCAGCTCGGCCCCGAGCGCCGAGCCCACGGCCCGCAGGAGGAGGAAGAGGAGGAGCGACGTGCCCACGAAGACCAGGCCGACGACCTTGTGGTCGGCGCTGTCCACGACGGCGTCGCCGACGGGCGTGGGCGGCGGAGCCGCGGTCGTGCTGGCGGCGCCCCCCTCGGGGCGGGCCTCGGTCATGGTCATGGTCGGTGCCGGGCTCCTGCTGGTGTGCGGGTCATCAGACGGCTCCTAGCGCAGGACCAGCTGGTCGAGGGCCATGGCGGAGAACAGCAGGGTGACGTAGGTGATCGACCACCCGAACAGGCGCATGGCGTTCTTGACGCTGGAGTGGCGCAAGAGGCAGACGGCGTGGAAGAGGAAGGCGCCGCCGAGGACGAGGGCAGCCCCGGTGTAGATCCATCCCATCCCGGCGATCGGGGTGAAGGCCAGGCTGACGGCCCAGAGCAGGACCGTGTAGGCCACGATCTGCCGGCCGGTGGAGCGGGCGTCGGCCACGACGGGCAGCATCGGGACGTCGGCGGCGGCGTAGTCCTCCTTGTACTTGATGGCGAGGGCCCAGAAGTGCGGGGGCGTCCAGACGAAGATGACGGCGAACAGCACGAAGGGCGCCCAGCCGAGGGAGCCGGTGACGGCCGACCAGCCCACCAGGACGGGCACGGCGCCAGCGGCCCCGCCGATGACGATGTTCTGGGGCGAGGTGCGCTTCAGCCACAGCGTGTACACGAACACGTAGAAGGCGGTGGCGGAGAGGGCGAGGACGGCCGACAGCAGGTTGACCGTGCCCCAGAGGAGGAGGAAGGCGGCCGCCTCGAGCAGCAGGGCGAAGACCAGCGCCTCGGTGGGCTGGACGAGCCCGGTGACGAGCGGGCGCTGGGCGGTGCGCTTCATCACCGCGTCGATGTCGCGGTCGTGCCACATGTTGATGGCGTTGGCCCCGCCGGCCGCCAGCGCGCCGCCGGCCAGCGTGGCGACCATCAGCCAGGCCGGCGGGAGGCCGCGCTGGGCGACCACCATCGTCGGCAGCGTCGTGACGAGGAGAAGCTCGATGATCCGCGGCTTGGTGAGGGCGACGAACCCGCCGACCCGTGCCATGTGACCTGGACGGACGAGAGCTACGGGGGCTGTGACGGCCATGCTGGGCGGGAAGACTAGGGGTGGCGGAGCCGAGCCGACAAAGCCACGGGAGTTTGGGCCTGCGCGAGGATGGGTGCCGTGGCAACGACGGCCCCCGTCGAGCTCGAACAGCCCGAGGTCGAGGACGTCACGGTTCCCGACGTCCCCTGGATCGTGATCGTGTGGAACGACCCGATCAACCTGATGCCCTACGTCACGTACGTCTTCCAGAAGCTGTTCGGCTACTCGAAGGAGAAGGCCACGCTGCTGATGCTGGACGTGCACGAGAAGGGTCGGGCCGTGGTCTCCTCCGGCACCCGGGAGGAGGCCGAGGCCGACGTCTTCCGCCTCCACGAGCACGGCCTTTGGGCCACCATGGAGAAGGACGGCGTCGGCCGCGACGGCGGCCGGGGCGGATGAGCGGCTTCCTCCGGAGCATCAAGCGCCAGCGGGACGGGACCTACGCCATCCGGCTCCTTGAGGTGGAGCGCAGGATCCTGGCCGAGCTGCCGGTCCAGCTGGCCAGGCTGGTCGAGGCCGAACCGGGTGACCCCGCGCTGCAGCGGCTGTTCCCCACGGCCTACCCGCACGACCCCGAGCGGGAGCAGGAGTGGCGCCTGCTGATGAGCGTCGACCTGCACGACAAGCGGCAGGCGCAGCTGCGGGCCCTGGCCGAGACGGCCGAGGCCAGATCGCTCACCGAGGAGGAGCTGTCGCTCTGGGCGCAGGCCTTCAACGACCTGCGCCTCTTCATCGGCACCCGACTCGACGTCAGCGAGGAGACCTCGCACGAGGACTTCGACGACGAGGAGGAGCAGTGGCTCTTCGCCGTCTACGAGCACCTCGCCCATCTGCAAGGACAGGCCATCGACGCCCTCAGCGAGGCGCTCCCAGCTGAAGGTGACCCCGCCGCGCCTCAGGAAACCGAGGGGTAGGCCACGGCGCCGGCCGTGCCGGGGCCGCTGTGAGCCCCGACCGACGGCCCGACCCGGTAGCGCACCAGCTCGCGCACCTCGGGGCGCCCGGCCAACCGGGCCTCGAGCGCCTCCCAGATCGGCGCCGCCCCCTTGTCGGCGATCGACAGCCCCACCCGCAGGTTCGAGCCGAGCCCCAGCACGTAGGCCGCCATCTGGTCGCAGGCGGCCTCGGCCGTGGCCGCCACGCCGATCGGCTGGACCTTGCCGTCCACCAGCGACAGGACCGGCGTGCCGCCGTCGTCGTCATCGCCCGTGCCGGGCTTGAGCCGCCCGCCGGCCCGGACCAGGTCGAGG
>JBKJUI010000417.1:0-2898 GCA_046590775.1 Acidimicrobiales bacterium | reverse complement strand
TACATGAAGACCGTCATCGCCCCCTGGGTCAAGGCCCGCATCAACGCCAAGAGCGAGCTGGGCGCCTCCCTCGTCGAGTACGCCCTCCTGGTCGCCCTCATCGCCGTGGTCTGCATCGTCAGCATCACCTTCCTCGGCGGTCGCGCCAACAGCAAGTTCTCCGAGGTCGGCTCCAGGATCGGCTGATCACCTCAGAGCCACACCACCGGAGGGCGGGCCGAAAGGCCCGCCCTCCGGCGCGTCCGCGCCTATTCCCCGACCTCTCGGAAATGGGTCGCAGAACCTATCCAGTCCCCCAGAGCGGCGCCGATGATGATTGCAACGCAGCAGGGGGTCCACCGGACCCGCTCAACCCAAAGGAGTCCCCGTGGACCTCGTCGCCTACATGAAGACCGTCATCGCCCCCTGGGTCAAGGCCCGCATCAACGCCAAGAGCGAGCTGGGCGCCTCCCTCGTCGAGTACGCCCTCCTGGTCGCCCTCATCGCCGTCGTCTGCATCGTCAGCATCACCTTCCTCGGCGGTCGCGCCAACAGCAAGTTCTCCGAGGTCGGCTCCAAGATCGGCTGACCAGCCCGACAGCAACACCACCGGAGGGCGGGCCGCAAGGCCCGCCCTCCGGCGCGTCCGCCCCCGGCGCGACGAGCTGCTGGATGGGTCGCAGAGCCCATGGAGCCGGGCCGCTCGCCTGCCGATCAGCCATCACCCCAGTCACGGTCCAACCGTGACCACGTACGAAGGAGCCCCCGTGGACCTCATCGCCGCCTTGAAGAACGACGTCGCCCCCTGGGTCAGGGCCCGCATCAACGCCAGGAGCGAGCTGGGCGCATCACTCGTCGAGTACGCCCTCCTGGTCGCCCTGATCGCCGTCGTCTGCATCGTCAGCATCACCTACCTCGGCGGCCAGGCCAACGACCAGTTCTCCGAGGTCGGCTCCAAGATCGGCTGACCACGCCGCCGCGGCGTCGCCTGGTCGGGCGCAACGCTGCGGGTACCGTGACGCCGCCATGCCCGACTCGCCACCTCCCCGCACCGCAGACGTCGACGGGGCCTCGGAGCATGGCTCGCACGGCGGCGCAACCGGCCTGGCCGTCGGCGCCCTGGGCGTGGTGTTCGGTGACATCGGGACGAGCCCGCTGTACGCCTTCCGTGAGTCCTTCGAGCACCAGCACCTCCCCGTCGACCGGGTCAACGCCCTCGGCCTCGCATCGCTCGCCTTCTGGGCGCTCGTCCTCATCATCTCGGTGAAGTACCTGACGCTCGTCATGCGCGCCGACAACGAGGGCGAGGGCGGGATCCTCGCCCTCACGTCCCTCGTGATGCCGAAGACGCCGGCGGGCCGGAGGACGACGGCGCTCGTCATGCTCGGCGTTTTCGGTACGGCCCTGCTCTACGGCGACGGCCTGATCACGCCGGCCATCTCGGTGCTCAGCGCCGTCGAGGGCTTCAGCGTGGCGTCGTCGGCCTTCGACGACTTCGTCATCCCCCTGGCGTGCGTCATCCTCGTCGTGCTCTTCGCCGTTCAACGACGCGGGACCGGCGGCATCGGCAAGGTGTTCGGGCCGATCATGGTCGTCTGGTTCGCCGTGCTCGGCGTGCTGGGGATCACCCAGATCGTCCAGCAGCCGGGCGTCGTGCAGGCCGTCAACCCGATCCACATCGCCTCGTTCTTCAGCGCCGACCCGCTGAAGGCGTTCCTCGCCCTTGGCAGCATCTTCCTGGTCGTGACCGGTGGCGAGGCCCTCTACGCCGACATGGGACACTTCGGGCGGCGGCCGATCACCCTGGCCTGGTACGCCATCGTGCTGCCCGGGCTGCTCCTCTGCTACTTCGGCCAGGCCGCGCTCTTGATCCGGGACCCGGGGGCCATCGAGAACCCCTTCTACCGGATGGCTCCCGAGTGGGCGCTCCTGCCGCTGGCCATCCTGGCCACGATGGCTTCGGTGATCGCCTCCCAGGCGCTGATCTCGGGTGCGTTCTCCCTCACGGTGCAGGCCGTGCAGCTCGACTACCTGCCCCGGGTGCGGGTCAGCCACACGTCCGGAACCCACCAGGGCCAGGTGTACGTCCCGCTCGTGAACTGGGCGCTGATGGTCGGCTGCCTCGGGCTCGTCCTCGGCTTCCGAACCTCGAGCAACCTGGCTGCGGCCTACGGGATCGCCGTCACCACCACGATGGTCATCACCTCGGTCCTGTTCTACGTGGTGGCTCGGCGGAGGTGGGAGTGGTCCAGGGTGAAGGCCCTCCTCGTCATCACCCCCCTCCTGGTGGTGGACAGCGCCTTTTTGGCCGCCAACGTCCCCAAGATCCCGGAGGGCGGTTGGTTTCCGCTGCTCGTGGGCGTCGGGCTCCTGGTGCAGATGGCCACCTGGCGCAAGGGCCGCCAGCTGGTGGCGGTCGCCATCGGCCGGGGCCGGGCGCTCAACGCCGTGCTGGGCGAGTCCGCCGACCTGGCCCGGGTCGACGGCACGGCGGTGTTCCTCTTCCGAGACCTCGGCAAGGCGCCGCCCGCGCTGGTCAACAACATCAGGCACAACAAGGTGCTGCACCGGCACACCCTCATCGTCTGCTGCCGCACCGCCGACACCCCCCGGGTGGACCCGGCACATCGGGCCGAGGTCACCGAGATCGAGACCGGTGTTCACCAGGTGCTCCTCCACTTCGGCTACATGGAGGAGCCGGACGTGCCCGTGGCCCTGCAGGCGCTGGCCGGGACCGGCCTGCCCTTCGACCCCGACGAGGCCACCTACTTCCTCGGGCGGGAGGCGGTGCTCTCCGGCCGGGTCGAGGGGATGCACCCGGTCTTCGAGCACCTCTTCGGCCTGCTGAACCGGGGGGCCGACAGCGCAGCGAGGTTCTTCAACCTTCCTCCGGAACGAGTCTTCGAGGTCGGGACTAGA
>JBKJUI010000353.1:0-4902 GCA_046590775.1 Acidimicrobiales bacterium | reverse complement strand
TAGGCCCGACCTTCGATCTGGGCTTCGATCTCGGCCAGCCGGTGGCGGTCGAAGGCCAGGGTGCACCGGAACCACGGAGCCACCACGGCCTCGGTGGTCGTGGCCCAGTCACACGCGAAGGCCACCGGGTCGTCGAGCGGGACGGCGCGGAGGTGGTCCCGCAGCGCCTGGACGTGGAGCAGACCCATGGCCGCCCCCCGCCCGAGGGAGGGGTTGGTACACGCCCAGCTGTCGCCGACGGCCACCGCCCCGGTGGCGACCGGGATCCCGTCGACCACGAACCGACGATGGCGGTCCTCGATCTTGGCCATGACGGCAGGGCCGTCGTCGATCGGCTCGGCGTCGATCCAGTGGGCCACCAGGGGGTAGCTGCCGATGACCCTCGTCCACGTCTCGGGATCGCTCAGCCTTCGGAGCCGGGCGTCCCGGGCGCTCGTGACGAGGCCCACCCCCCAGGTTCCGTTGTCGGCCGGCAAGGTCAGGGTGGTCGTCGATTCGTAGTGCTGGAGCGGGCTGCCCATGGCCGGCGGGATCGACCCGTCGGCCGAGCGGAAGTGGCGGGCGTAGTAGACGAAGCCGCTGTCCTCGACCTCCTCCTCCACCGGGCGGGTGCCGATCGCCGCCAGCCAGCGACTGAGGGGCGATCGTCGACCGCCGGCGTCGACCA
Source organism: Acidimicrobiales bacterium (assembly GCA_046590775.1). Classification (GTDB taxonomy): domain Bacteria; phylum Actinomycetota; class Acidimicrobiia; order Acidimicrobiales; family JAUJNH01; genus JAUJNH01. The sequence goes on along the minus strand of JBKJUI010000353.1, from coordinate 4,235 downwards.
CGAGGTCGGCGTCGATGTCTTCGCCGTCGTCGGTGCGCACCCCCAGCACGTGGGGGATCTCCTGGTCCCCGGCGCGGAGCCCGGCGACGGCCACGCCGCGTCGGATGTCGACGCCGGGGGCCTGCGCCGCGACCTCGGCCAGAACGGCCTCGACCACCGGCCGCCGGCCGGTCAGGAGCTCGTAGCGATCGTCGCCGTCACGCCAGCCCCCGCTGATCCCCTCGGGAATGCCGTCGAGGGGGTTGAACCGCAGCCCCCCGGCCGCCTCGAGCGCCGCCGCCACCTCGGGCAGCTCGCGCTCGATGATCTGCCGCCAGCGGGGGGCGAACATGTGCACCATCCGGAACTGGTTGACGCCACGCCGCTCCCACTCGCCCCAGGCGGCCTCGGCGGCGGCCGGGGGCGGCGCCGGGTCACGCTCCAGGACGGTGACCTGGTGGCCATCCGCCGCCAGCATCAGCGCCGTCGACAAGCCGCACACGCCGCCTCCGACCGTGACCACGTGCGCCATGGCGAGAGTATGTCGCAGCCCCGACGCCCGTGCTCCGGCGCGCAGGAGCCCTGTCAGCCGAAGAAGACCTCGGCCACGTCGACGAGATCCTGGGCGACGGTCTTCAGCTCGCCGGTGCCCTCGGCCAGCGGCACCCGCTCGATGCGGTCGGCGCGAAGGGCGACCATGGTGCCGAAGGCACCGTCGTGCACGGCGTCGATGGCGGCCACGCCGAACCGGGTGGAGAGGACCCGGTCGAAGGCGGTGGGGGTGCCGCCCCGCTGGATGTGCCCGAGCACCGTGACGCGGGTCTCGAAGCCGGTCCGCGCCTCGATCTCCTCGGCCACCTGTTGGCCGATGCCGCCCAGGCGGACGTGGCCGAAGGCATCGACGCCCTTGTCGGTGACGCTGAAGCTGCCCTCCTTCGGCACTGCGCCCTCCGAGACCACCACGATCGAGGCGTAGCGGCCCTTGGCGTGGCGGGCGGTGAGCTTCTCGCAGATCTCCTCGATGTCGAACGGCTTCTCGGGCACCATCAGCTCGGCGGCGCCGCCGGCGATGGCCGCGTAGGTGGCGATCCAGCCGGCGTGACGCCCCATCACCTCGCACACCAGGACGCGGTCGTGGCTCTCGGCGGTGGTGTGGAGCCGGTCGATGGCGTCGACCGCCACCTGCACGGCGGTGTGGAACCCGAACGTGACCTCGGTGGCCGACAGGTCGTTGTCGATGGTCTTCGGCACCCCGACCACCTGGACGTCGGCGGCCGCCAGCTTGGTGGCCACCCCCAGGGTGTCCTCGCCCCCGATGGCGATGAGTGCATCGACGCCGAGGGCGGCGAGCGCCGCCTTCACCTGCGCCTCGCCGTCGTCCACTTTGTAGGGGTTGGTCCGGGAGCTCCCGAGGATCGTGCCGCCACGGGGAAGGATGCCCCGGCACGCCTCGACCGAGAGCGGCATGGTCTCCTGCTGGAGCACGCCCCGCCAGCCGTCGCGGAAGCCGAGCAGCTCGTCGCCGTAGCAGACCTCGCCTTTGCGCACCGCAGCCCGGATCACCGCATTCAGGCCGGGGCAGTCACCTCCACCGGTCAACAGGCCGACCTTCACCCTGGGCACCTCCAACTCGCTGAACGGCCGATGTTAGACAGCGAGGCTGAGGCGCTCCCCCGGCACGAGCGGCCCGGCGCCGTGGACGGCCAGGAGCCGGGCCACGAGCGGCCGGACGTCGCCGTCGGGCTGCAGCCGGCGACCCAGGGTCCACAGCGTGTCGCCCGGCTGGACCACGTAGGTGGGGGCGACCACCGCCACGGGCGCCGCCGCCGGCACCCCGGCCGTGGGCCCGGCCGGCGCCTGCCCGGCGCCGGCGAGGGAGCCGGCGCCGAGCAGGGTGCCAAGGGCGACCAAGGCCGCGATGGCCGCTGCCGCCCGGCGCCGACGGACCGCCACGGAGGGCAGCCGAGCCGGCGGGCGCACGCTCCGGATGCGGAGGGAGCCGAGGGCGGTGGGCGGCTGGCAGGTGCTGATGGCGGCCATGGCTTCCTCGATCTTCCTCGGTCGTCCCCGGGTGGGAGGAGCGAACGTGCGTTCGTGAGACCATCTAGCCACGAACGGGCGTTCGCCGTCAAGGGGGAGACTCGGTCGGGTCATGGCTCCCAGCATCCAGACCGGCGTGACAGCGGATCGAACGCATCTTGCGAACAGGTGTTTGCTCCGGAGCGACCGAGGTGGTAGAACAGGCGTTCGAGGACCGGATGCCCATGTCCGGCCCAAGGAGGCGTGCAGTGGCTGAGGTGCTGAGCGGGAAGCGGCGGCAGATCCTGGACGTGATCGCCGTGTACCAGCGCAACCGCGGCTATCCGCCGTCGGTGCGGGAGATCGGCGAGGCGGTGGGGCTGGCGTCCTCGTCCACCGTCCACGCCCACCTGTCCACCCTGCAGCGCGAGGGCTTCCTGCGCCGCGACCCCAGCAAGCCCCGGGCTCTCGAGGTCACCTACGACCCCCACTCGGGCGTCACGGCCGAGCGGCGCCCCGTCCGGCACGTCCCCCTGGTGGGCGACGTCGCCGCCGGCACCGGGGTCCTGGCCGACGAGCGCATCGACGAGCTGGTCCCGCTCCCCGAGGACTTCACGGGCCCGGGTGACCTCTTCCTCCTCCGGGTGCGGGGCGACTCCATGGTCGACCTCGGCATCCTCGACGGCGACCACGTGGTCGTTCGCAGCGACATCGAGCCCACCAAGGGCGACGTCGTCGTGGCCGGGATCCCGGGTGACGAAGCCACGGTCAAGACATGGAGCCGCAAGCAGGGCAAGGTCGTGCTGGTCCCGCACAACGAGTCCCGGGGCTACCAGCCCATGGTGTTCGATCCGGACGATGTCCGGGTCTACGGGAAGGTCGTCACCATCCTTCGTCGGCTCTGAGCCGGCGCCGGCCCCACGACGCAGTCACGCCGGACACGGCCAGCAGCGCCGCGCCGGCGACCACGACCAGCCACGGGGCCAGGGCCGGTCGGGCGGGGGCGTCCGGGAACTCGAGCGCCACCGGTCGACCGACAGGGGCGATGGCCACCTCGGCCGTGGCCGGATCGGGGCCGGTCGCCGCCTCCGCGGGCAGGGCCGCCGGCCCGGCGCCCGCGCCGACCGAGGTCGTGATGGTCGAGATGGCCGGCAGCGGTGCACCGGGAGCGGACGCGGCCGCACCCGGCCCGCTCGACGCGGCCTGGGCCGGCGCTGGGGCCGGGGCGGAGCCGCTGACCGACCCCAGCGCCGCTCGTGCGTCGAGCCGCCCCCGGCAGCCGGTGCCGCAGTCGGCCGGCGCCGCCGAGCCGAGCAGCCGGTCGACCGCGGCCTGGCCCCGCACGCCCTGTGCCGCCAGGAGGCCGGCGACCCCAGCGACGTGGGGCGTGGCCATCGAGGTGCCCTCGCTCCAGGCGTAGGCGTTGCTGCGCCCGGCGAACCAGTAGGTCGAGACCACCTCACCGTCGGCGCCGCCGACGCCGTCGCCGCCGGGAGCGACGATGCCCCATCGGATGCCCGAGCTGAGCAAGCGGCTGTAGCGGGCCAGCCCTCCGCTCTTGTTCGTGGCGCCGACGACGATCGCCGGCAGGTTGAAGGCGGTCGAGCCGTCGACCGCCTCGCCGTGGTTGCCGGCGGCCAGCACGACCACGGCGCCGGCGTCGGCCGCCCGGCGGATGGCCGCCTCGAGAGGAGATCCCTGGACCCGCTGGGGCGAGATGGTCTCGGCCAGGCTGAGGTTCACGACGTGGGCCCCCTGGGCCAGCAGCCAGTCGATTCCGGCGGCCACGTCGACGGCCTCGCCCGAGCCGTCCGCCTCGAGCGCCTTCACGACCAGGAGCGAAGCCTCGGGGGCCACGCCCGCTACCCCGCGCCCGTCGAGGGGGGCAGCGACGATCCCCGCCACGTGTGTCCCGTGACCGCTGTCGTCCTGGGCCGAGCCTCCGCAGCGCGCCGCCTGGCCGCCCGTGCCGATGCAGCGGGTCGAGGCCAGCACCCGACCGGCGAGCTCCGCGTGCCCGAAGTCGACACCCGTGTCGATGATCCCGATCCTGGCGCCGCCGCCGCGTGTGACATCCCAGGCGATGTCGGCCCCCACCTGGCGGAGGTTCCACTGCGAGGCGGCGAAGGGCTCGCGGTTGGCCGCCGCCACCGCCGGCAGGGCGCCGGGGCCGAGGACCGCCGAGGCCAGGACGCCGAGCATCGCCGCCAGGACCACCGGACGGCGAGGGGCGCGCC
>JBKJUI010000328.1:0-5978 GCA_046590775.1 Acidimicrobiales bacterium | reverse complement strand
CGGGTCTCGTCCTGTCGGTCGGTTGCCAGGGCTCCCCGGGTCAGCAGGCCGCCCCGACGACGACCACGCCAGCCGGCGGGCTGACGGGGTCGACGGTCACCACGGGCCAGCCGGTCCAGTCCGACGAGCGACGGCCCCAGCGGGTGTCGTTCCTGGTCCGGGCCGAGACCTGCGAGCGCTTCGCCGAGGCCGTGCGCCCGGTCGCCCTCGAGGCCGTCGGCCCCTACGGGTTCGGCGGCGGGTACGGCGAGGGTGACATGGCGGGGCGGGCGGGTCCCATGCCGACGATGGCGGCGGCGGCACCGGCGGCGGGGGCCACCGCAGGATCGGCGCGGGAGTCGGCGGCGCCGAAGGCGGACGTCGACTTCTCGGGCACGAACGTGCAGGAGGCCGGCGTGGACGAGCCGGACGTGCTGAAGACCGACGGGCGGATCCTGGTCACCACGACCGACAACCGCTTGCGGGTGCTCGATGTGACCGGCGCGCCCAAGCAGGTCGGGAGCGTCGAGCTGCCCGTCCCCGGTGACCTCCTGCTGGTCGGCAACCGGGTGATCGTGATGTCTCACCCCATGGCGATGCTGGCTGATGGGCCGGTGATGCGGCTCCCGGGGGGCACCGATTCGTCCGGCAGGCCTGACCGCAACCGGCCCTCCACCACCGTGACCGTGGTGGACGTGGCCGACCCGGCCAAGCCGACCATCATCCGCAGCCACACCATCGACGGCACCTACGTCGACGCCCGGCTGGTCGGCGGCGTGGCCCGGCTGGTGACGAGGTCTGCGCCCGACATCTCCTTCCCGCAGCCGGAGGGCAACGGCCAGCCGAACGTCGAGCAGAGCCAGGCGGCCAACGACGCCATCGTGAAGAAGGCGCCCGCCACCGCCTTCCTGCCGAAGGGCGCGTCCTGCGGCGACGCCTACGTGCCGGTCGCGGCCGCCGGCGTCGGCACGATCGCCGTGCAGAGCATCGACCCGGCGGCCGACGCCCCGGGACCGGCGGTCACCGTCGTGGCCGACGCCCAGGCCGTCTACGCCAGCGGCACCCGGCTGTTCGTGGCCACGAACCGCTACAGCTACAGCGGGCGTGTGCAGCCGGCCGGTGGCAAGCAGGTCGCCCCGGTGCCCACCCCCGAGGTAGGCCAGACGGCGATCCACGCCTTTGACATCACCGACCCGGCAAAGGCCCGCTACGCCGGGTCGGGCGACGTGCCCGGCGTGATGCTCAACCAGTTCTCCCTCTCCGAGGACGCCGGCGTGCTGCGGGTGGCCACCACCCTCGAAGGCTCCAACGGTGGCGGCTTCACCTCGCCGCCGATGCCCCTCCCCGAGCCGGCGCCCGCACCCACCACGATCACCGCCCCGGGCTCAGCGGCCCAACCGACCACGACCTCAGCAGCCGCCCCCCGCACCTCGAGCCCACAGCCCCGGCTGAGCGAGAGCCGGGTCACCATCCTGCGCCAGGCCGGCGAGGAGTGGGTCGAGACCGGAGCGGTGGACGGCCTCGGGAAGGGCGAGCGGATCTATGCCGTCCGCTTCATGGGCCCCATCGGCTACGTCGTCACCTTCCGCCAGACCGACCCCCTGTACGTGCTCGACCTGCGAGACGTCCGCCGGCCGAAGGTCACCGGCGAGCTGAAGATCACCGGGTACTCGGCCTACCTGCACCCGGCCGGCGACGGCCGCCTCCTGGGCATCGGCCAGGAGGCCTCGCCCGAGGGCCGCCAGGCGGGCACCCAGCTGTCGCTGTTCGACGTCGGCAACCCTGCCGCCCCCGCCAAGCTGGCCGGTGCGGTGCTGCCCATGGCCCACTCAGCCGCCGAGGGCGATCACCACGCCTTCCTGTTCTGGCCGGCGACCGGCCTGGTGGTGGCGCCGATCCAGGCCTATGACTGGCGGGCCGAGGCGCCCGGCGGCACCCAGAGGGTGACGCCCTTCACCGGTGCCGTGGCCTTCAAGGTCGGCGACAAGAGCGTGAAGGAGGCCGCCCGCATCACCCACCCCGGCTCCACCCAGATCGACCGCAGCCTGGTCGTCGGCGACCGCCTGCTCACCCTCTCCCGGGTCGGCGTGGCCTCCAACGATCTGAAGACCCTGGCTGACCAGGACTTCCTCACCTTCCGGTAGGCGCAAGGGGCTTGGCCACTCGGCGACCCCAGTGCGGTCGCTGAGTCGCTTCGCTCAGTTCCTGCCCGCTCGTGCCGAAGGAGCAGGTGGGGCCAGGGGCGGACGAGGGGGCAACGTGCATCGACGGAAGCGGACGGCGAGGCTGCTGGCGGTCACGATGCTGGCGTCGTGCCTCGTGGTGGTGGCCGGGCCGCCGGCCGGGGCGGCGGCCCCGACGGGGGAGCTGACGATCGTGTCCCGTGGCATCAGCAGCCCCAAGGCCATCGTGGCCGCTCCCGACGGGAACCTGTGGTTCGCCGACTTCGACGCCATCGGCCGGATGACCCCGGCCGGCGCCCTGTCCAGCTTCAGCGGGACCGACATCGGCTACCCGGGGGGCCTGACCGTCGGACCCGACGGGAACCTCTGGTTCACCAGGACGGGCGCCATCGGAAGGATCACCCCGGCGGGTGTGGTCTCCACCTTCAGCGGCCCCGGCATCCTCCGGCCGGTCGGGATCGCCACCGGGCCCGACGGGCACCTGTGGTTCACCGACGAGGACTCGATCGGGCGGATGACCCCCACTGGCGTGGTCGTCTCCACCTTCGTCGACCCCGGCATCGACGGCCCGGAGAGCATCACCGCCGGCCCGGACGGGAACATGTGGTTCACCAACCGGAGCAGCTACTCGGTCGGCCGGATCACGGCCGCCGGGGTGGTGGCCAACTTCAAGGACTACCGGGGCACGCCAACCACGATCACCGCCGGCCCCGACGGCAACCTCTGGTTCACGAACAACCACTCGCCCTCGCTCGGGCGGGTCACCCCGGCCGGGGTGATCACCAACTTCGCCGTGCCCGACGCCCTCCAGCTCGACGGCATCACCGCCGGCCCCGACGGGAACGTGTGGTTCACCAACATGGTCGTCGGAGGCGGCGTGGTCGGGCGGATCACCCCGGCCGGCGTGGTCTCCACCTTCCCGCTTCCCAGACACCGCCCCTTCGGGATCGTGAGCGGCCCCGGCGGCGACCTGTGGTTCGCCAGCACCTCGGAGTATGAGCCGAACGCCATCGGCCGCATCACCACGGCCGGCTCGACCTCCTACCTCACCGGTCCCCCGCTCGACGACCCCCACCAGATCGTGACCGGGCCGGACGGGAACCTGTGGTTCACGAACTCCGGCGGCCGGTCGATCGGTCGCCTCACGCCGGCGGGCGCGCTCACCACCTTCACCGGCTCCGGCGTGTTCTACCCGACCGGGATCACCACCGGGCCAGACGGGAACCTCTGGTTCGTCGACCTCGGCTCCAACCTGGTGGGGCGGATCACGCCGTCGGGAGCCATCTCCACCTTCTCCGCCTCCGGCATCAACCGGCCCTATCGGATCGTCTCGGGGCCCGACGGCAACCTCTGGTTCACCAATCTCTACGGCGACTCGGTCGGGCGGATCACCCCGGCCGGCGTCATCACGATCTACACCGACCCGGCAGTCCGGTCGCCGCTCGGGATCGTCGCCGGTCCTGACGGGAACGTGTGGTTCACGAGCGGCAACACCAACTCGATCGGGCGGATCACCCCGGCCGGCGTGATCACCACCTTCACCGGTCCTGGCGTCGACGGGCCTGGGGGGTTGGCGCTAGGCGGCGACGGCAACCTGTGGTTCACGAGCAGGAGGAGCCCGGCCGTGGGTCGGGTCACGCCCGCCGGGGCCATCACCGTCTTCACCGGTTCCGGCATCATCAGCCCGTCCGAGAACATCGCCGCCGGGCCCGACGGGAACCTGTGGTTCACCAACTCACTCGACATGGGCAGCGGCTCGATCGCCCGGATCACCTCCGCCGGCGTGGTCTCGACCTTCACGGCGCCGAGCACCCGCGACCCGTTCGGGATCACCGCCGGCCCCGATGGGAACATGTGGTTCACCACCAGGGCCGGGGCCATCGGCTTCATCGGCACCGGGCTGCCCGGCCCGCCGCCAGCTCCTGTGGCCACGGCCGGCAACGGGAGCGCCACCGTCTCGTGGTCGGCGCCGCCGTCGGACGGTGGCTCGCCGGTGACCGGCTACACGGTCACGGCGTCGCCCGGCGGGCGCTCGTGCACCTGGATCGCCGGCCCGCTGCAGTGCAGCGTCTCCGGCCTGTCGAACGGGAGGAGCTATACGTTCAGCGTGGCGGCCACCAACGTTCAGGGCACCGGGCCGGCGTCAGGCCCCTCGTCGAGCGTGGCCCCCACGGTCCCCGTTCTGTTCCACCCGCTGACCCCCACGCGCATCCTGGACCCCCGACCGGCTGGCCCCCAGGTGGGCCCGTACGGCACGCCGTGGACGGCCGGCCAGACCCGTGACGTCAGCGTGGCGGGACTGGCCGGGATCCCGGCCGGCGCCGACAGCGTCGTCCTGAACGTCACGGTGACCGGAACCACCGCCGCCGGGTACCTGACCGTGTGGCCCGCAGGCGAGGCCAGGCCCCTGGCCTCCAGCCTGAACTGGGCGCCCAACCAGACCGTGGCGAACGCCGTCACCGTTCGGGTCGGCGCCGGCGGCAAGGTGTCGGTGCTCAACCCCGGAGGAAGCGCCAACGTGATCGTGGACGCCGTCGGCTGGTACGACACGGCCGGCGGCGACGGGTTCACGCCCCTCACCCCGGCCCGGATCCTGGACTCGCGCCTGGTCGGCCCGGCCGGCACCCCGTGGACGGCCGGCCAGACCCGCGACGTTCCCGTGACCGGCGTGGGCGGGGTTGCCGCCGCCGCCGACGCCGTCGTGGTGAACCTCACCGTCACCGGCACCACCGCAGGTGGGTACCTGACGGTCTGGCCGGCGGGCCAGCCCCGACCGCTGGCCTCCAGCATCAGCTGGGCCCCGGGCCAGACCGTGGCGAACGCGGTCACCGTCCGGGCCGGTGTCGGCGGGAGGATCTCGGTCTTCAACCCGACCGGGAGCGCCCACGTGATCGTCGATGTCGTCGGTTCCTTCACGCCCAGCAGCGGACTACCGTTCCACGCCCTCTCCCCGGCGCGCATCCAAGACTCCCGACCGGCCGGCCCGCAGACCGGTCCCTACGGCACCCCCTGGGGGCCGAGCACCTCGAGGGACGTCCAGGTGTCCGGCGCCGGCGCCGGCGGAGTCCCGGCCGACGCCGCCGCCGCCCTGCTGAACCTCACGGCCACCGGCACCACCGCCACCAGCTACCTCACCGTGGCCCCGGCCGGCCAGGCACCCCTGGCGTCGAGCCTCAACTGGCAGCCGGGGCAGACGGTCCCCAACTCGGTCACCGCCAAGCTTGGTCCCGGCGGCGCCATCTCGGTCAGGAACCCGGCCGGGAACGTCGACGTCATCGCCGACGCCGCCGGCTGGTACGGCTATGCCACCCCGCCGTGAGACCGGCTGCCCGCGCCCCGGCGACTGGGTTGACTGGATTGACTGGATTGACTGGATTGAAGGAGCGACCGCCTACGGGAGCGCCGGGCGGCCGACAGGTTGGAAGCGCTCGATCGGGTTCCCCGATGGGTCATCGGCGAGCACCTGCCTGCCACCTCTGCCGTCGATGACCTCGCTCCGGAAGGCGACGCCGGCCTGGGCGAGCCGGTTGACGGTGGCCTCGAGATCGTCCACCTCGAGCTGGATGCGGTTCCAACCTCCCGGTGCCGGCGACGCACCGTCCGGCATCGCTTGCCCTGCACCCCCGCCGCCGTCGGGCGTGTTGAGCAGGAGCCGAAGGTCCTCACGGCGCAAGATGGCGAAGCCCGGGCTGGGATGCATCTGCACCTCGAAGCCGAGGCGCTCGTGGAACTCGACCGCGTCCTCGGTGTTGTCGACGATGTAGCGAACGCTCCCCATCGGGGTGCCTCCTCACGAGAGGGATCGCCTGTGCCGGG
>JBKJUI010000256.1:0-16972 GCA_046590775.1 Acidimicrobiales bacterium | reverse complement strand
CTCCGCCGTGGTGGCCGCCCGGGTGGCCGGGGCCCGCCAGCGGGCGACGGGGCGGGGGGTGGCCGCCAACGCCCAGGTGCCCGGGCCCCGCCTCGACGAGCTGGCCCCGCTCGACCGGTCGGCCCGCCGGCTGCTGTCCGACCTGCTGGCCCGGGGCGGCCTGTCGGCCCGGGGGCTGCACCGGGTGCGGCGGGTGGCCCTCACCCTGGCCGACCTCGAAGGCGTCGACCCGCCCCTCTCCGAGCAGCACGTCGGCACGGCACTGGGGCTGCGGGCCGAGCTCAGCGTCCTCCAGGTCGCCTCATGACCCGGGCGGCGCCATGAGCATCGACGCCCGGGCCTTGCCGGACGAGGCCTACCTGGCCGCCCTGGCCGGCCTGTCGGCCATGGGCCCCCGGCAGCTCGCCGCCATCCTCGGCGCCCACGGCGAGCCGGCGTCGGCCTGGCGCGCCGTCGCCGCCGGACGGGCGGCTGCGCTCCCGTCCGTGGCCTCGGCCCTGGGACGGGCACCCGCCGCTCGAGCCGCCCGATGGTGCGCCGAGGCCGCCCGCACCGAGCCCGCCGAGCTCCTCGCCCGCCACCGGGCTCTCGGGGTCACCCTGCTCACGCCGTTGCACCAGCAGTGGCCGGCGCGGCTGGCCGACGACCCCGAGCCACCGGCCGTGCTCTGCGTCCGCGGCGACCCGGCGGCTCTCGTCGGACCGGCCTGCGCCATCGTCGGTACCCGGGCCTGCTCCCACGAGGGCCGTCGCATCGCCTCCGACCTGGCCCTCGACCTAGCCGATGCCGGCGTGGCCATCGTGTCGGGTCTGGCCCTCGGCATCGACGGTGCCGCCCACCGGGGCGCCCTGGCCGCTGGTCCCGGCGCCGGCAGCCCCGTCGGCGTGGTGGCGGGAGGCGTCGACGTGACCTACCCACCGTCGCACGCCCAGCTGTTCGCGGCGGTGGGGGCCGCCGGGGCGCTGGTGAGCGAGGCGCCGGTCGGCACCCCGCCCGAGCGATGGAGGTTCCCGGCCCGCAACCGCATCATCGCCGCCCTGGCCGACATCGTGGTGGTGGTCGAGAGCCACGAGCGGGGCGGCTCCCTGCACACGGTCGACGCTGCGCTCGAGCGGGGCCGCACGGTGGGGGCCGTGCCCGGGCCCGTCCGCAGCCCGGCCAGCGCCGGCACCAACGCCCTCCTGGCCGACGACGCCCTGGTCGTCCGAGACGCCGACGACGTGCTCGTGGCGCTCGGGCTGGGCCGGTCGCCAGCGGCCCCAAGGCCGGCCGGTGGGGTCGGGCGCTCGCGCCCGCCGGTCGAGGGGGCCGACGCCCAGGTGCTCGAGGCGGTGGGGTTCACCCCTACGTCCACCGACGACGTGGTGGCCGCCGCCGGCATCGGCCTCGGTCCGACGCTCACCGCCCTCCACCGGTTGGCCGCCGCTCTGCTGGTCGACGCCGGGCCCGGCACGTGGAGCCGCTGCGGACAGCGTCGGCGGTGAGGGCTACGGTGCCGCTGTGGCTGTTGGTGCTGCTGGGGTTGCTGCGCCGGTGGTCGACGACCCGTGCCCGAGCTGGCGGATCGATGCCTTCGTCGCCTCGCTCACCGACGTGGCCGACGCCACGGTGCGGGCCTACCGCACCGACGTCGCCGCCTTCGCCGGCTGGGCCTTCCGGGCGGGGGTCGACGACCCGGCCCAGGTCGACCGCATCCTCCTGCGGCGCCACCTCGCCTTCCTCGCCACCCGGGGGCAGGCCCGGGCCACCATGGCCCGTCGGGCCGCCGCCCTGCGCCGCTACTTCCGCTGGCTGCGGCGCACCGGCGTGCTGGCCGTCGACCCTGCGGCGCGGCTCAGCGCGCCGCCCGGCGTGGCCCGCCTGCCCCGCGTGCTCAGCCGGGAGGAGGTGGGCGCCCTCCTCGACCAGCCTTCTCAGCCTGCGGTTGACGGCGACCCACGCCACGATGCCATCGGCCGGCGCGACGACGCCGTCCTCGAGCTCCTGTACGGAAGCGGCCTGCGGGTGGCCGAGCTCTGCCGCCTCGACATCGGAGACGTCGACCTCGACCGTGGGCAGGTCACCGTGTGGGGCAAGGGCTCCAAGCAGCGATGTGTGCCGGTCAGCCGGCCTGCCGCCACCGCCGTGGCCTCCTGGCTCGAGCGCCGCCACCACCTGGCCGGCCCCGACGCCGGCACGGCCTTGCTGTGCAACCTGGCGGGCCGTCGGCTCGGCGTGCGCGACGTGCGGCGCCTCCTCGACCGGCGGGCCGACGCTCCCACCTCGCCGCACGCTCTGCGCCACACCTTCGCCACCCACCTGCTGGACGGCGGGGCCGATCTCCGGGTCGTGCAGGAGCTGCTCGGCCATGAGAGCGTTGCCACCACGCAGGTCTACACTCACGTGTCGAAGGAGCGCCTGCTGCACGTGCACGAGCGCACCCATCCTCGAGGGTAGGCCGGGCACTGGTGACCACCGACACCGACGATCTCGAAGCAGTTGGCCGCCTCTGGGGCGAGTACAAGGCAACGGCCGACACCGCCGCCCGAGACCGGCTGATCGTCCACTACTCGCCGCTGGTCAAGTACGTCGCCGGCCGGGTCGCCTCGGGTCTGCCGCAGTCGATCGACCAGGGCGATCTGGTGTCCTACGGGATCTTTGGCCTGATCGACGCGATCGACAAGTTCGACACGAGCCGGGGCATCAAGTTCGAGACCTATGCGATCGCCCGCATCAAAGGGGCGATCATCGACGAGCTGCGGTCCATCGACTGGGTCCCGCGCTCGGTGCGGGCCAAGGCCAGGAAGGTGGAGAAGGCCTACGCCACCCTCGAGCACCGCCTGCTGCGGACCCCCACCGACGACGAGGTGGCCACCGAGATGGGCGTGTCCAAGGACGAGCTGCAGCAGGTCTTCACCCAGATCTCCTTCGTCGGCCTGGTCGCCCTCGACGAGGTCCTGGGCGGCGGCGACGGGCAGAGCCAGACCCTGGGCGACACCCTGCCCGACAAGGGCGAAGGGCCGGTGGGCGCCTTCGAGGGGGAGGAGATGAAGCAGATCCTGGCATTGGCCATCAACCGGCTGGGCGAGCGCGAGAAGATCGTGCTCACCCTGTACTACTACGAGGGCCTCACGCTGGCGGAGATCGGCAAGGTCCTCGGAGTCACCGAGAGCCGGGTGTGCCAGATCCACACCAAGGCCGTGCTGCAGCTGCGCTCGCGCATCAAGGCCTCCGAGCGCGAGACGGCCTGAAAGCTCCTTCCCCCTGTCCCCGCTTCCCCTTGCGGCACGTTCTCACCGACCGCCTGTGGAGGAAGCCCCGTGCGCCACGCCGCCATCCTCGCTTTTCCCGTCCTCGCTCTTGCCCTGATCGCCCCGGTGGCGGCCGGCCAGCCGCCCGGTCCTGCCGGCCCGCCCGGCCCGGTCACCTACCGGGCACCGGTGCCGGGCCCGGTGATCGATCCGTACCGGCCCCCGTCCACCCCCTATGGACCCGGCAACCGCGGCATCGACTACGCCACCACGCCGGGCGAGCCGGTCGGAGCCGTCGCTGAGGGCGAGGTGACCTTCGCCGGCGCCGTCGGGGGCGGGCTCCACGTCGTCGTCCTTCACGCCGACGGGGTCCGGACGTCGCTCTCGTTCCTGGCCGTCGTGCTGGTGCGCCGGGGCCAGCGGGTGGCGGCCGGCCAGGCGGTGGGCCGGGCCGGCGCCACGCTCCACCTCGGCGCCCGGCGGGGCGAGGCCTACCTCGATCCGACCAGCCTCCTGGCCGGCCCGTCCGGCGGCCGGGCCGTGCTGGTGCCGGACGGGCCGGGCCGCCCGCTCGGTGCCGCCGACGAGGCCGCCGGGCTGCGGCGCCTCCTCTCGAGCGACCGGCCACCCCCGGTGGTGCGGTCAACGTCCGGCGGCGGAAGCGGGCGGTGACGGGTACGCTGTCTGGTTGGCCCGCAACCGCTGGGCCGACACCCACCAGACACCCAGCCGCCGGCAACCCACGGTCGCGCCACTCGTGGCGTGCCCCGCCGGGGGCGGAGCACCAACCGAGGGAGAAACCACGGCATGGCCGTCGTCACCATGAAGCAGCTGCTCGAGGCGGGTGTGCACTTCGGGCACCAGACCCGCCGTTGGAACCCGAAGATGAAGCGCTTCATCTTCGGCGAGCGCAACGGCATCTACATCATCGACCTGAAGCAGACGCTCGAGCGGACGGCGTCCGCCTATGAGTTCGTCCGCGACCTGGTGGCGGGCGGCGGCACCGTCCTGTTCATCGGCACCAAGAAGCAGACCCAGGACCCCGTGGCCAACTACGCCACCGCTTGCGGCATGCCGTACATCAACGAGCGGTGGCTCGGCGGGATGCTCACCAACTACACGACGATCCTCACCCGGGTGCAGAAGCTCCGCGAGCTCGAGCGCATGCAGGCGGCGGGAGACTTCGAGGCCATGCCGAAGAAGGAGGCGCTGATGAAGTCGCGGGAGCTCGAGAAGCTCCAGCGCAACCTCGGCGGCATCAAGGGCATGAGCCGCCAGCCCGAGGCGGTGTTCATCATCGACACCAAGAAAGAGCACATCGCCGTCACCGAGGCGAACAAGCTGAACATCCCGATCGTGGCGGTCGTCGACACCAACTGCGACCCCGACCTGATCCAGTACGTGATCCCGGGGAACGACGACGCCATCCGGGCCGGCAACCTCCTGTGCCGGGTGATCGCCGACGCGGTCGACGAAGGCCGCTACATCGCAGCCAAGAAGGCCGGCCGGGCCGCCCATGCCGCCGCCGAGGCTGCGGCGGTGCGCAGCGCCGAGGACGAGGCCCGCGTGGCCGCCGAGCAAGCCGAGGCCCGCGAGCAGGCGGCCGCCGCCCAGGCCGAGCGCGAGGCCCGCCTGGCTGCCGCCGCCACCGGAGCCAGCGCCGCCGAGGCGGGTGCCGACGCCCAGGACTCAGACGCCGCAGACGCCCCGGCAGCCGAAGAGACGCCCGCCGACCCGACGCCGGCCGACGTGCCGGCCGCGGTCGACGAGGCTGTCGCCGCCGCCCCCGCCGAGACGGACGCGAGCCCGGCCGACAGCCCCGACGGCGCCTGACGATGCCGACACCCACGACGAGGAGATCCTGACGATGGCCGTGAGCGCTGCCGAGGTGAAGCAGCTCCGGGACGCCACCGGCGCCGGCATGATGGACGCCAAGAAGGCGCTCGAGGAGGTGGGCGGTGACCAGGCCGCCGCCGCCCAGCTGCTGCGCGAGAAGGGTTTGAGCAAGGTCGTCGCCCGCAGCGACCGGGCGAACACCGAGGGCACGGTCGGGACCTTCCTCGACCGCGACAAGGGCGTCGCCGCCCTCGTCGAGCTCAAGTGTGAGACCGACTTCGTGGCCAAGAACCCCGACTTCGTGAACATGGCCCACGAGCTGGCGGCCCTGGTGGCCGACAGCGGCGAGGGCGCGGTCGATCAGAAGAAGGAAGACCTCGACACCCTCAAGATCACCTTGAAGGAGAACATCGACGTCGGCGCCATCAAGCGCCTCGACGGCGGTGAGGGCAAGGCGATCGACCTGTACCAGCACGTGCAGGACGGGCGGGTGAAGAACGCCGTGGTGGTGGTGCTCGACGGGGGCAGCGTCGAGCTGGCCCACGAGGTCGCCCTCCACGCCGCCTTCAAGCAGCCGCGCTACCTGTCCCGGGACGAGGTCCCGGCCGACGTCGTCGATGCCGAGCGGGCCACCTTCGAGACGATCGCCCGGAACGAGGGCAAGCCCGAGGCCGCCCTGCCGAAGATCGTCGAGGGCCGGGTCCAGGGCTTCTACAAAGACGTGGTCCTCCTCGAGCAGTCGTACGTCCGGGAAGAGAAGCAGTCGATCGGCCAGCTGCTCGGCGGCGCCACCGTCGCCGCCTTCGCCCAGGTCGTCATCGGCGGCAAGTGACCCTTTCGGGGGAGCCGCGCTGGCCCCGGGTCGTGCTGAAGATGTCGGGGGAGGCGCTGGCGAGCGCGTCCTCCGACGAGACCATCGACAACGTCACGGTCGACCGCATCGCCACCGAGATCGCCGAGGCCCGCTCGAAGCTGGGCGTCGAGATCGGCGTGGTGATCGGGGGCGGCAACATCTGGCGGGGGGCGACCGGGGCCGGCGAGGGCATGGACCGGGCGATGAGCGACCACATGGGGATGCTCGGCACGGTCATCAACGCCCTCGCCCTCCAGGACGCCCTGGAGCGGCACGGCCAGCCGACGCGGGTCCAGTCGGCCATCGAGATGGCGGCGGTGTGCGAGCCCTACATCCGCCGCCGGGCCATCCGCCACCTCGAGAAGGGCCGGGTCGTGGTCTTCGCCGCCGGGCTGGGCAGCCCGTTCTTCACGACCGACACCCCGGCGGCGCTCCGGGCGGCCGAGCTCGGCGCCGGGGCCGTGCTGAAGGGCACCGCGGTCGACGGGGTCTACACCGCCGACCCGCGCAAGGACCCGACGGCCACCAGGCTCCTCACCCTCACCTTCGACGAGGCGCTGCGGCAGGACCTGCGGGTGATGGATCTCACGGCGTTCACCATGTGCCGCGAGAACGGGATCCCGATCCTCGTCTTCGACATGATGGAGGACGGCAACATCGTCCGCGCCATGGCGGGGGAGCCCCTGGGTACGCTCGTCACTCGATGAGCGACGGCCCGACCTCGCGGCAGGTGACCCGATGACGGCCGAGTCCGAGGTGGTCGGCATGGTCCTCGACGACACCAGGGAGAAGATGGCCAAGGCCGTTGAGCACACCTCGGTCGAGCTCAGCACCATCCGCACCGGGCGGGCCACGCCGTCCCTGGTCGAGAAGCTGAAGGTCGAGTACTACGGCGTGGCCACGCCGCTGCAGCAGATCGCCGGGATCGGCACGCCCGAGGCCAGGCTGCTCGTCATCACCCCGTACGACAAGTCCTCGATGAAGGCCATCGAGAAGGCCATCCAAGAGTCGGACCTCGGCATCAACCCGCAGAACGACGGCACGTTGATCCGCCTGGCCGTGCCGGCCCTCAGCGAGGAGCGGCGCAAGGACCTGGCCAGGCAGGCCAAGCACAAGGCCGAGGACGGGCGGATCGCCATCCGCAACCTGCGGCGCCAGGCCCGCCACGATCTCGAGGGCTTCGAGCGCGACGGAGAGGTCGGCATGGACGAGATCGAGCGGGCCGAGCGCGGGCTCGAGAAGCTCACCGCCGACCACATCGGGAAGGTCGACGAGATCCTGCACCACAAAGAAGCCGACCTCCTGCAGGTCTGACCCCAGCCCGGAATGCGCGCCTGCCCAGGGGAGACCTGCAAGGCTGGAGCGCTGGGCCACCCCACGTTCAGGAGGCGCGGCCATGGCAGACCACGATGACCAGTTCGACGATGAGGGCGTGCGGATCCTCCCGTCCCCACCCGGCGCCGACCCGGGCGACCAGCGCGTCGGCGCCCGGTCGTCGGTGTGGGCGGCCGCCG
Organism: Acidimicrobiales bacterium; assembly: GCA_046590775.1. Classification (GTDB taxonomy): domain Bacteria; phylum Actinomycetota; class Acidimicrobiia; order Acidimicrobiales; family JAUJNH01; genus JAUJNH01. The sequence continues at coordinate 9,539 of JBKJUI010000256.1, read as the reverse complement.
CCGGCGAGGAGCTCGACGACCTCGACGACGATCCGTGGGCCCCGCACTCCGGCGGTGTCACCAGCCTCGGCGGCGGTGACCGGATCGACGTCGGCTCGGCATCGGGACCGGTCGAGATGCAGGACTGGACCGAGCCGCCCACCGGCAACGTGCCGCGTGTGATCCTCGGGGACGAGGACGACGGCTGGGCCACCCGAACGGGCAGCCAGCCGCGGTGGCGTGGCGACCAGGACGACGACTGGGCCCAGCCCGACGACTTCGGGGAGGACCTGCTCGACGAGCGAGAGCGGATCGGCGCCCTCGACGACAGCCGTGACGACCGGCCGGACCTGTACTCGTTCGAAGAGGACCTGCCGAGCCAGCCCCAGCCCGTGGTGCAGCTGCCCACCAGCGGGGCCCCGGTCGCTGACCCGGGGGTGCCCGCCGAGGCGGCTCCGCTGGTCGCCGAGGCCCCTGGCGCCTCGGGTGCCTCGGTGGTGGCGCCCATCCGCACCCGCTCCCGGGCCGACGACGGCGGTGCGGCCCCCGGCTCTCCGGGGCGGAACCTGCCGATGGCCATCCTCGTCGGTGGCGCCTTCTCGGTGTTCGCCCTCCTCGTGTTCCTGTGGGGCGGCCGCCTGGGCCCGTGGCTCCTGGCCACCGGCGTCATCATGGCGTGCGCCTACGAGCTGTTCGATGTCTTCCAGCGGGGGGGCCTCCGGCCGGCGACCCTGCTTGGGCTCACCAGCTGCTTCGCCCTGATGTGGGGCGCCTACGCCAGGGGTGTTCCCGCCGTCACCCTCGTGCTGTTCCTGGCCTTCCTCGGCAGCATGCTCTGGTACCTCCTGAAGGTGATCCACGCCCGGCCGCTCCTCGGGGTGGCCACCACCATGCTCGGCGTGGTGTGGGTGGGCCTCCTGGGCTCCTTCGCGGCCCTGATGCTCACCGGCTTCCCGGGCGGCCGCATGCTGCTGGTCGGCGCCATCGTCTGCACGGTGGCCAGCGACATCGGCGGCCTGGCCGTGGGCACGCTGGCCGGTCGCTCGCAGATCGCCCCGGACGTGAGCCCCAACAAGACGGTCGAGGGCACGCTCGGGGGGCTGGCGCTCAGCATCGTGGCCGGCCTCATCATCGGGCTGTCGTCCGACGTCTGGGGCGGCGGTCTCAACGGGCTCCTCCTCGGGTTGGTCGTCGGCATCGTGGCGCCGATCGGCGACCTGTCGCAGTCGCTCATCAAGCGCGACCTCGGCGTGAAGGACATGGGCACCGCCCTCCCCGAGCACGGGGGCTTCCTCGACCGGTTCGACTCGCTGCTCTTCGCCCTTCCGGCCGTGTACTTCCTCGCCCTGCGGATCCTGTAGCGCTGGTGGACGGGGCGCCGGGAGTGGGGCACCCTGGGCCGATGAGGACGATCGCCCTGGCCGGGGCCACGGGGTCGATCGGCACCCAGGCGATCGAGGTGGTGCGGGCCGAGCCCGGGCGGTACCGCATCACCGCCATCGGGGCCAACCGCAGCGTCGACGCCCTCGCCGCGCTGGCTCGCGAGCTGCGCCCGGCGGTGGTGGCGCTGGCCGACGCCTCGCTCGAGGCCGAGCTGAAGGGCGCCGTCCCGGCGGGGACCGAGGTCCGCAGCGGCCCGGGCGCCCTGGCCTCCCTGGTCACCGAGGCCGATGTCGTGGTGAACGGCGTCGTCGGGTTCGCCGGGCTCCCCGTCACGCTCGCCGCCCTCGAGGCCGGCCGCCGCCTGGCCCTGGCCAACAAGGAGAGCCTGATCGCCGCCGGGCCGATCGTGCAGCGGGCCCGTCGGACCCCCGGCGCCGAGATCGTGCCGGTCGACTCCGAGCACTGCGCCGTCCACCAGTGCCTGCGCAGCGGGTCGGCCGACGGCCGCGACGTGGCCCGCGTGGTGCTCACGGCCAGCGGGGGGCCCTTCCGGGGGCGCACCGCCTCCGACCTGGAGCAGGTCACGGTGGCCGACGCCCTGGCCCACCCCACCTGGTCGATGGGCCCGAAGATCACGGTCGACTCGTCCACCCTCATGAACAAGGGCCTCGAGGTGATCGAGGCGGTCGAGCTGTTCGGCCCCACCTCCGGCGTGGGCTACGACGATGTCGAGGTGGTCGTCCACCCGCAGTCGGTGGTCCACTCCATGGTGACGTTCACCGACGGGGCCACGGTGGCCCAGCTGTCGATGCCCGACATGCGCCTGCCCATCGGCTACGCCCTGGCCTACCCCGAGCGCCTGGCCACGCCGTACGGCGCCATCGACTGGGCGTCGCTCGGCGCCCTCGAGTTCGAGCCCCCCGACCTCGGCGCCTTCCGGTGCCTGGCCCTGGCCTTCGCCGCCGGGAGGGAGGGCGGCACCCGGCCCGCCCAGCTCAGCGGGGCCAACGAGGTGGCGGTCGAGGCGTTCCTGGCCGACCGCATCCGCTGGGTCGACATCCCGGCCGTCGTCGAAGCCGTGCTGGGACAGCTGGAGGGAACGAATCCGGAGTCGATAGACGTTGTGATGGAAGCCGACCGCCGGGCCCGTGAGGTGGCGGCGCGCCTGATCCGGAACGAGGAGCTTCGACGATGACCACCCTGGACGCACCTCCGAGCCCTGAGGTCGACGCCGGCGACGAGCCCGAAGCACCGCAGGGCGGCGCCGGCTCGGTGCTGCGGCTGGTGGTCGGTGTCGGCGGCCTGGCGGGACTCTCGGTGGCGCTCGGGTTCTGGAAGCCGCTGCTCGTGATCGTCGCCCTGTTCGCCATGGTCATGCTCCACGAGCTCGGCCACTTCGTCATGGCCCGCCGGGCCGGGATGAAGGCCACCGAGTTCTTCGTCGGCTTCGGCCCCCGCCTCTGGTCGTTCCGCCGAGGTGAGACCGAGTACGGAGTGAAGGCCATCCCCCTCGGGGGCTACGTGAAGATCATCGGGATGACCAACCTCGAGCCGGTGCCGGCCGAGGACGAGCCCCGGGCCTACCGGCAGAAGCCGTTCTGGAGCCGCTTCGGCGTCGCCGTGGCCGGCTCCACCATGCACATGGTGATCGCCTTCCTCCTGCTGTTCGGCCTGAACGCGTTCGTGGGCAACGGCCTGCACCGAGAGCGGCTGCCCATCATCTCCTCGATCAGCGCCATCGAGGGCCAGCCCAGCCCCGCGCAGGAGGCCGGGCTCCGGGTCGGCGACGAGATCACCGCCCTCGACGGCGCCCCCGTCGCCGGCTGGGACGACGTTCGCTCCTACGTCAGGAACCGGCCCGGCACGCCCATCCGCGTCGAGTACGAGCGAGCGGGCGAGCGGGTCACCACCACGGTCACGCCGCTCGACCTGGCCACGCTGCCGTCGGGGGCGGTGCAGGGCGCGGCCCCCGAGCCGGCAGCAGAGACCGGTGCCGGCGAGGCTCGGGGCTTCCTCGGGATCTCGGCCACCGGCGTCGACCCCACCGTCGGTCCGGTGCAGGCCCTGGGCCGCAGCGCCGCCGACCTGGGCACGCTGGCCAAGGGCACCGTCGGTGCCCTGGGCAAGCTCCTGTCGCTCCAGGGCGTGCAGAGCTACGCCGACCAGGTTCAGGGTCGCGACGTCGCCCAGGAGGACCAGGGGAACCGCTTCCTGTCGCCGGTCGGGGTGTACCAGATCGCCGGCAGCGCCGCCGACCAGGGCATCGGCCAGGTCCTCTCGCTGCTGGTCCTGATCAACGTCTTCGTCGGCATCTTCAACATGCTGCCGCTGCTCCCCTTCGACGGCGGCCACGTCACCATCGCCGTCTACGAGGCGATCCGGTCCAAGATCAAGGGCCGCCGCCACTTCGCCGACGCCGGAAAGCTGCTCCCGGTCGCCTACCTCACCGTGGCCCTCCTCGCCGTGATCTTCGTGTCATCGCTCTACCTCGACATCGCCCGGCCCCTCAAGCTGTCGTAGGGCGCCGCCGCCGCGCAGCCGGTCCTAGCCGCGGCGGTCTGGGAGGATGGAGGCCGTGCAGCTGATCGGAAGCCGGTACGAGCGGCGCAAGACGCGCCAGATCCAGGTCGGCTCCGTGCCGGTCGGCGGTGATGCGCCGATCACCGTGCAGTCGATGACGATCACCAAGACGGCCGACGTCGAGGGCACCCTGCAGCAGATCTACGCCCTGGCCGCCGCCGGCGCCGACATCGTCCGCTGCACGTGCAACCGCGAGGAGGCGGCCGAGGGCCTGGCCCAGATCGTCCCGCGCAGCCCGGTGCCGATCGTGGCTGACATCCACAACAACCACCGGATGGCCCTGGCCGCCCTCGACGCCGGCGTGCAGTGCCTGCGGCTCAACCCGGGCAACATCACCGACCCCACGAAGATCAAGCTGGTGGCCTCCGAGGCCAAGGACCGGGGGGTCCCCATCCGCATCGGGGTCAACGCCGGGTCGCTCGACGACTCGCTCTACAAGAAGTACGGGGGCGCCACCCCCGAGGCCATGGTCGAGTCGGCCCAGGTCGAGCTGGCCTACCTCGACGAGATCGGCTTCGAGGACGTCAAGATCTCGGTGAAGGCCTCGAACGTGCCGCTGATGGTCGAGGCCTACCGCCAGCTGTCCGAGGCCACCGACCACCCCCTGCACCTCGGCGTCACCGAGGCCGGCCCGCTGCCCGGCGGCCTGGTCAAGGCCACGGCCGGCATGGGCACCCTGCTGATGGAGGGCATCGGCGACACGATCCGCTACAGCCTCACCGCCGACCCGGTCGAGGAGGCCAAGGCCGGCCGCATGCTGCTCGAGGCGCTGGGGCTGCGTGAGCGCAAGGGGATCGACCTGATCGCCTGCCCCAGCTGCGGCCGGGCCGAGGTCGACGTCATCAAGGTGGCCAACGACGCCCTGGCCGCCTTCGGCGACCGAGAGATCCCCCTGCAGATCGCCGTGATGGGCTGTGTGGTGAACGGCCCCGGCGAGGCCCGCGATGCCGACCTCGGCATCGCCGCCGGCCGCAAGAAGGGCCACCTTTTCCTGAAGGGTCGCAACATCGCCGTGGTGCCCGAGGACGAGATGGTCGACACCCTGGTGCGCTACGCCGAGCGGATCATGGAGGTGGGCGCCGAGCAGGTGCTCGCCGAGTCGGACACGGCCAAGGCCGAGAAGGCGGCCGCCGAGGATCGGGCCGCCCTGCTCGAGATCCAGGGCGACGACGTGAACGCCGCCGGCGCCAAGATCGACCTGATCCGCAAGCGGGTCGACGGGGCCTGAGGGCGCGTGGCCGTCCACCAGGTCGCCGCCACCGGCTTCGGCCGGGTCCCCGGCGAGTACGAGCGGGCTCGCCCGGGCTACCCCGACGCCGTCGTCGAGCTGCTGGCCACAACCGGGGCGCTGACGCCTGGCGGGCTGGTGGTCGATGTGGCCGCAGGCACCGGAAAGCTCACCCGTCAGCTGTCCCCCTCCGGGGCGACAGTCATGGCCGTCGAGCCCCTGGCGGCCATGCGGGAGGCGCTGGTGGGCACGGCGCTGGTGGCGGCCGGCACGGCCGAGGCCCTTCCCCTGCGCACCGGCTCGGCCGACCTGGTCACGGTGGCCCAGGCCTCCCACTGGTTCGAGACCGGCGCCGCGTTCGCCGAGATGGCGCGGGTGATCCGGCCCGGCGGGTGGCTGGCGCTGATCTGGAACGAGCGCGACGAGTCGGTGCCGTGGGTCAAGGCCTTCGGCGACGTCATCGAGCGTCACGCCGGCGGCCGGCCGTACACCCCCACCCAGGACTGGCCCGCGATGCTGGCCGGCGCCGACTTCACCGACATCGAGAACATGCGCCTCGACCACCCGCTCCCCACCACCCGGGCCGGGGTGATCGAGCGGGCCGCATCGACCTCCTTCGTCGCCGCCCTACCAGAAGATCGTCGCGCCGCGGCGCTGGCCGAGGTGGCCGGCCTGGTCGAGGACCTCGACGAGCCGTTCACCTTCCCCTACGTCACCGACGTCCACCTGGCCCGCCCACCCCGGTTCTAACAGGAGTTCTGTACCTCTGACGGTGCAGCTCCTGTCAGATGCGATCAGGCCGGGGAGGCGGCCTCGTCGTCGGAGGGGGTCACCGTCGGGTTGTCCCTGAGGGTGTCGACGAACGCGGTGGCACCGTTGATCAGCGCCTTGCCCACGCGCTTGCCCACCTCGCTGCCGACGACGCCCCCGAGGACGGCCCCGGCGAACGGCCCGAGCACCGGGATCGGGATGACGGAGCCCAGCTTCGCCCCGCCCAGCATCCCGGCGCCCATGCCGGCCGTCTTGGAGATGTTCTCCTTCTCGCTCTCGTCCATGGCGTCGCTCCTCAAGCGTTGGTGGTGACCCGAGGGTGCCAGAAAGACGGGGCCGGCGCCGGTCAGCGGGCCGACGACCGGTCCGCTCCGCGCCCCGCAACCGCCTCAGGAGGAGAAGGAGGAGGCTGAACGAGGGGGCTTCGGGGTGGTGGCGCTCGACGGTTCCCGGCACCTCTCGGACGAAGCCGATCAATTCCGGGCATCTGCGACCCGGCGCGGTCATACTGTGGGCCGATCACGGCGGAGGTGGGTGCGGGCCCGAATGAGTTCAATCTTCATCAGCTACCGGAGGACCGGTACGTCGGGATATGGCGGCCGCCTTCAGGATGACCTGGGCGAGCACTTCGGCAGGGGGCGGGTCTTCCGCGACATCGACTCGATTCGCCCAGGCACCGAGTTCGCCGAGGTCATCGACAAGGCGATCGCCCAGGCCGGGGTTGTGCTCGCGCTCATCGGCAGGAACTGGCTCAACGCCGCGAACAAGCGCCGCCTCAACGACCCGCACGACTTCGTCCGCCTCGAGATCGAGTCTGCGCTCAAACAGGGGATCGTGGTCCTGCCGGTGCTGATCGAGGGCGCGAAGATCCCGTCGGCGTCCAGGCTGCCCGAGTCGCTCGTCCGGCTTGGCCGCACCCAGGGCATCGAGCTCACCGACGACCGATGGGCGTATGACCTCAGCCGCCTGATCGGCGTGCTCGAGGGGTTCGTCGGTCCAGCAACCCGGCCCGTCGTCGACGAAGCCACTGCCTGGGCGGTCGCCGAGCCCGCGCCCTCCGTCAGCGCCGCCGACGTCGATGCGGCTAGAACGGCAGGAGCCCCCTCACCTTCGCGATCGCCGGCGCCGCAAGGTCCTCGATCACCCAAGCCGGGCGGACCGCAGGCTCCCGGGACGTCGAAGCCGGCACCACCGTCGAGCCGATCGCGGGAGGCAGGGACAGCCGACGCGGGTCCGCCGCCCGATGCGGCTGGCCTCAGCCCGCGCCTGGTGCTGGTCGACCAGCGAGGGCAACCCGTCCGGCCGGAGGAGCATCCGGTGGTCGTCGCTCCGCCAGGCCTACGGACGGCCGCCGGCGTGAGGGTGCGCGGCTGCGGGCAGCTGGTCGACGCGATCGGGCTGCAGGTGGAGGGATGCCCCGCCGACTGGCTGGGGCTGGAGCCGGTCGTGCAGCTGCGCCCGGAGGGATCGGCCGAGCTGGCGGTGATGCTCGCTCCGCCACGGGCATGGGCCACCGCGCCAGGCTTCTATCGAGTGACGCTCACCGTCCATCACACGATGGATCGCGCCGTGGTCTCCAACCGGGTGCGGCTGCGTCTCCGGGTCCCGCAGTACACGGCTCCAGAGGCCACGGTGGTGGACGGACCCCCACAGGAGCGGACGTGCCGGACGGGGTTGCTGCGGGCGAGGGACGCCGGCTTCGCCGTGGCCGTCCACAACGGCGGCAACGGACCCCTGGGGGCGCAGCTGTCGGTGACGGCCGACGACCTCGTGACGCGGGTGTGGCCGGCGTCGATCTGGGTCGCCGCAGGCGGGGACGTCCAGGTGCGAGTGCGGGCCACTCCCCGCCGCCGGTGGGTCGGCGCTCCGTCGACAGCCCCGGTGAAGGTGGCGGTGACGTGGGACACCGGTGAGGAAGCGACCACCCTCGCGGTTCCGCTGACGCACCGGCCCCTGCTGTCGGCGGCGAGGGGCGGCTCGACTCCGACGGCGATGCCCGTGAGGGGATCCGGTCACGACCCGCGGGTGGCGGCCACCGCCGCCTCGCCACAGCAAGCGACGCCTTCCAGTCAAGGAGACATCTGATGCCGATGTGGGACAAGCCCCTCCCTCCGAAGTCTGGCGGAGCCCACCGATGGGTCCACGAGGGCTTCGAGCTGTTGCGGCGCAACATCGGGCTGTTCATCCAGGGCAAGCCGGAGGTCGTCCAGCTGGCCCTGATCTGCATGCTGTCGGAGGGGCATCTTCTGATCGACGACGTCCCGGGCACGGGGAAGACGTCGTTGGCCAAGGCCCTGGCCCGCTCGATCGGCGGCTCGGCGGCCCGGGTGCAGTTCACGCCCGACCTCCTCCCGTCGGACATCACCGGCAGCCAGATCTGGCGGCCCGACGAGAAGGAGTTCGAGTTCCGCCCCGGCCCGATCTTCGCCAACGTGGTGGTGGGAGACGAGATCAACCGGGCCTCTCCCAAGACCCAGTCGGCACTGCTCGAGGTCATGGAGGAGCGCCAGGTCACCGTCGACCGCAAGCGCTACCACCCACCCAGGCCGTTCCTGGTCATCGCCACCCAGAACCCGGTCGAGTACGAGGGCACGTACCACCTCCCCGAGGCCCAGATCGACCGTTTCATGATGCGGATCGCCATGGGGTACCCCGACGAGGACGACGAGGTGAACGTCCTGAGGATGCGAATCGGCGGCGCGAGCGTGGAGCAGGTCAACCCTGTCATGGAGGCCACCACGCTGGCCGCCATGATCGCCGCCGCCCGTCAGGTCCACATCGCCGACGCCGTCCACCGCTACGCCGTCAAGCTGTGCGCCGAGACCCGGCGGGCGAAGGGCGTGCGGCTCGGGGTCAGTCCCCGCGGCTCGCTGGCCCTGGTGACCGCCGCCCAGTCGCTGGCGGCCTCGGCCGGGCGCGAGTTCGTCAGCACCGACGACATCAAGCAGATGGCGCCCCACATCCTCCACCATCGGATCCTGCTGGAGGCGGCGGTGGACCACAACGGACGTTCGTCGGCCCAGGTGCTGGGCCAGATCATGGCGCAGCTCCCCGTCCCCACGGTGGCTGCGTGAGCACCGTCGAGGCCCGAGCTCCGACCACGGAGGCACCCGTGGTGGAGCCGCCGGCTACGGCGGCTCTGCTCGCCAGCGGGTCGGCGGGACGCCCCGCTGCGGGTAACAGCGCCCGGCCGAGGCTGACCGCCAGCGGGTGGTTCCTGCTGGGCCTCTCTGTGGTTCTGTTCGCGCTGGGGCGCTGGCTCAGCTATCGGGAGCTGATGGTGGCCGCCTGGGCGATGGTGGGCGCCCTCGTGGGAGGGGCGCTCTGGCTGCGCCATGGCTCGAAGCTGGGGATGCGCAGGGAGGTGTGGCCCGATCGGGTCACCGAGGGAGGGGCGGCGTCCGAGACCCTGACCGTCACCAATCGGGCGCGCCGGGGCTCGAGCCCGATCCACGCCGTCGAGCGGGTCGGCGACCAGGACGTCCCGTTGTGGCTGCCACGGCTGGCTCCGCACGCCGTGCACACCGCCGAGCTGGACCTTCCGACCGGTCGTCGTGGCCGTTTCGCCGTCGGGCCGCTGCTCATCGCCCGCGCCGAC
>JBKJUI010000222.1:0-17640 GCA_046590775.1 Acidimicrobiales bacterium | reverse complement strand
CGCCGGCCGGTGACTTCAACACGGCCATGTGGGCCGCGCCCAAGCACCTGAACAATCCCGACCTGCTGACCGCCGTGGCCAAGATGCAGCGCGACGCCGCCGAGCTCCTGACCCCCGGCGGCGTGAACTCCGAGACCGAGTGGCGCAAGCTGCTGGTCGACCAGTTCGGCTTCAGCGAGGATGTCTACAAGAACGTGCTCAGCAACGTCGGAGCCGTGTGGAGGTTCGACGACAAGCGGAAGAGCCAGTTCGAGGGCGCCGCCGACCTCATGCTGGCCCAGGGGGTCATCACGACCAAGCCGAAGATCGACGACCTGCTCCTCCTGGAACACCAGCCGAAGAGCTGAACGTGCAGGTGGACCCCGAGGCCCGAGCGGCCCGAGAGAGCGGCCCCTCGGACGTGGGTCCCACCGGCGTCGACCTCGAGGAGCTCACCCCCGCCGGGTCGTCGGGTGGCCCGGGCGTCGACGGGCCCGGACGTCTCACCCGGCTGGCCCTCGGCGCCCTGGTCCCGACGGTCCTCGTGCTCGGCTGGTGGGCGGCCAGCCGCACGGGGGTGCTGTCGCCACGGCTGCTCCCGTCGCCCGGCCGGGTGCTGGACAGCGGGCGGGACTTCCTGTTCGGTCAGCGGAGCGAGACCAGGATCCCCGGCGTGATCCCCTTCAAGGGCGGCGCCGCCCTCCACCTTCCCGCCAGCATCCGCCGGTGGCTGGTGGCCTACGCCGTCGCCGTCGCCGTCGGGGTGCCGCTCGGGCTCGGGCTCGGGCTCTCGCGGTGGATCTCCGCCGCCCTCGACCCGCTGGTACAGGGCTTCCGGGCGGTGCCCATCACGGCCTGGCTCCCGATCGCCCTGGTGTGGTTCGGCTTCGGCGAGGGGGCGGCCCGCTACCTCGTGTTCATCGGCGCCTTCTACCCGATCGTCATCGCCACGGCCGACGCCGCCAGGCGGGTGCCCCGCCAGCTGGTCGACACGGCCAGGATGCTCGGCACGCCCCGCCGGGCGCTCGCCCGTCGGGTCTACGTGCCGGCGGCGATGCCCGGGATCGTCACCGGCCTGCGCCTGGGGTTGACGCTCGGGTGGACGAGCCTGATCGTCGGTGAGATCACGGGCCAGGACACCGGGCTCGGCGCCATGATGTTCGCAGCGCGAGAGGTCTCCCAGCTCGACCAGATCCTCGTCGGCATGGTCGCCTTCGCTGTCGTCGGTCTCTTCGGGGACCTCCTCCTGCGGGCGGGAACCCGGCGCCTGGTGGCGTGGGCCGACCGATGAGCGGCGGCGATGGCGGGGACGGCGTCCCGCCGGCGCTGGCGGCCATCGACGTGGCCAAGTCCTACGGCGCGGTGAGCGTCCTCGAGCGCATCGACCTCGAGGTGGTGCGGGGCGAGGTTCTGGCCGTGCTCGGGCCGAGCGGGTGCGGCAAGTCGACCCTGCTGCGCGTCCTGGCCGGACTCGAGCCGCCCGACCGGGGAAGGATCGAGGAGCTGGGGCAGCCGGTGACCGGGCCGTCACCGGAACGGCCGATGGTCGTGCAGGCGGCCACGTTGTTCCCATGGCTGAGCCTGCGGGCCAACCTCGAGTGGGGCCCTCGCGCCCTCGGCCGGCCCGATGCCCGGTCGGCGGCCGACGACCTCCTTGAGGCCACCGGCCTTTCGGGCTTCGCCGACGCCCTCCCCCGCCAGCTCTCCGGCGGCATGCGCCAGCGGGCGGCCATCGCCCAGGTGCTGGCCAACGAGCCGCCGTTGCTCCTCCTGGACGAGCCCTTCGGCGCCCTCGACGCCCAGACCCGGCTGCGCATGCAGGAGTGGCTCCTCGACCTCCTGACCCGCCGGCCGACGGCGGTGATCCTGGTGACCCACGACGTCGAGGAGGCGCTTCTGCTCGGCGACCGGCTCGCCCTCCTCTCCCACCGCCCGGCGCAGGTGGTGGAGCAGCGCGACGTGCCCCTTCCCCCCGGCCGTGGGCGGGCCACGTTGGCCGACCCCGGGTTCGTCTCGCTGAAGGCCGAGGTCCTCGGACAGGTGCTGGATACCTGAGAAGGATCGCAGTGGCCGCCGGGTAGCGTCGTGGCGGTGGGCGCCCGCTTCGACTCCGCCGCCGAGGTCAAGGATGCCCTGAAGGCGGTTAGCTACCTGGCCGACGAAGCCATCTCCGGCGTCGTGTACCTGGCCGAGCGGCTGCAGAAGCCGATCCTGGTCGAGGGGCCGGCCGGGACCGGCAAGACCGAGCTGGCCAAGGCGGTGGCGGCGGTGACCGGTGCCCGCCTCATCCGCCTGCAGTGCTACGAGGGCCTCGACGAGTCCAAGGCCCTGTACGAGTGGAACTACAAGAAGCAGCTGCTGCGCATCCAGGCCCAGCGCAACGCCGAGGGCGACGGCGCCACGTGGAGCGAGCTTGAGGAGGACATCTTCTCCGAGGGGTTCCTGCTCAGCCGACCGCTGCTCGAGGCCATCCGATCGAAGGACCCGGTGGTGCTGCTGATCGACGAGGTCGACCGGCTGGAGATCGAGACCGAGGCCCTGCTGCTCGAGATCCTGTCCGACTACCAGGTCTCGATCCCCGAGCTCGGCACGGTAGTGGCCGAGCAGATCCCCCTCGTCCTGCTCACCTCGAACAACACCAGGGAGCTGTCCGAGGCGCTGAAGCGGCGCTGTCTGTTCCTCCACATCGACTACCCGCACATGGAGCGGGAGAAGGAGATCGTCCTCACCCGGGTGCCCGACATCTCCGAGCACCTGGCCGACCAGGTCGTGCGCATCGTCCGCTCCATCCGCCAGCTCGAGCTGAAGAAGCACCCCTCGGTGTCCGAGACCCTCGACTGGGCCAGGACGCTGCTCCTCCTCGGTATCGAGGACGTCGACGCCGAGACGGCGAAGAGCACCCTGAACATCCTCCTCAAGTACCAATCCGACATCGTGCGGGCCGGTAAGGAGCTGACGGCGAACGACCCACTCAAGGTCCGCTGACCGTTCGTGTCCAACATGCTGGACGTGCTGAACGGGTTCGTGATCGAGCTGCGCAGCGCCGGCCTGCCCGTCTCGCTCACCGAGCACATCGACGCCATGGAGGCGGTGAAGGTCGTCGACCTGGCCGACCGCGAGTCCCTCAAGTACGCGCTGGCCGCCACCATGGTCAAGAGCCACTCGCACTGGAAGGCGTTCGAGACCGTCTTCGAGGTCTACTTCTCGACCCGAGGCGGCGAGGTCGGCTTCGACGGCGACGAGCTCGGGCTGGTGGACGAGGACGACCTCGACGCCATGCTGGCCCAGCTGCAGGAGGGCCAACGCAGCGGCGGCGGCCCGCTCGAGGGCCTCACCCCCGAGGAGCTGGCCGAGATGCTCTACAAGGCCCTCCTCGGGGGCGACGACGCGCTGGGCAGGGCACTGGCCAAGCAGGCCGTCACGCGGTTCAGCGGCATGGAGCCCGGCCGGCCGGTGGGCGGCACCTACTACCTGTACCGCACGCTGCGGAACCTCGACCTCGACGCCATCCTGCGCAAGCTCCTCGACGAGGCCGAGCAGGAAGCTGACGGCGGGCTCACCGACCTCGAGCGCCGGCTGGCCCGCGACGAGTACGAGAGTCGCATCGACGGCCTGAAGAAGCAGATCGAGGCCGAGATCCGCCGCCGCCTCGTGGCCGACCGTGGCGCCCCGGCGATGGCCAAGACGCTGCGCAAGCCGCTGCCCGAGGACATCGACTTCATGCACGCCTCGAAGGACGAGATGGCGGCGCTGCACAAGGCCCTGTTCCCCCTCACCCGGAAGCTGGCCGTGCGCCTGGCCCGCAAGCGGCGCCACGGCCGCAAAGGCCCGCTCGACTTCCGCAACACCGTGCGCCACTCGCTGTCATACGGCGGCGTGCCGGCGGAGCCGAAGTTCCGCTACCCCCGCCCGTCCAAGCCCGAGATATTCGTGGTGGCCGACATCTCCGGGTCGGTGGCCGCGTTCGCCCGCTTCACGCTCATGCTGGTCTACGCCATCGGCGGCCAGTTCTCGAAGGTTCGCTCGTTCGTGTTCATCGACGGCGTCGACGAGGTCACCCGCTTCTTCGACGGCGTCGAAGACGTGACCGAGGCCGTGCACCGGGTGAACACCGAGGCCGACGTGATCTGGGTCGACGGGCACAGCGACTACGGCCACGCCTTCGAGGAGTTCTGGAAGGCCTGGGGCAAAGACATCGGCCCCAAGACCACGGTCATCCTCCTCGGCGACGCCCGGAACAACTACCACGCCGCCAGCTCGTGGGTGGTGAAGGAGATCAGGGCCAAGGCCCGCCACGTCTACTGGCTCAACCCCGAGCCCCGCAGCTACTGGGACACCGGCGACTCCATCGTCAGCGAGTACGCCAACCACTGCGACGGCGTCTTCGAGTGCCGCAACCTCCGCCAGCTCGAGAAGTTCGTCGACGTCCTCCAGTGACCGGCCTTCAACCCCTCCAGGTCTGCCCACCTCCGGTCCCCAGGCGATGCCGAAGTGGGCAGACTCGAGGGGGGTCAGCGCCAAGTGGACGGGACGGCGCGGTCCGCCCGCTGAGTGTCTGGGGTGACACGGCGTCGTTCGGGTGCGGCCCCGAGGGGGTACCTCTCGACCATGCGACGCAAGTCTTCCAAGCTCGTGCTCATCTCGGCCGGCGCCGCGCTGGCGTGGTTCCTCGACCCGGTGTCCGGGAGCGATCGGCGCCGTCAGGTGGCGGACCGCCTGACCGGCCTCGTCGGCGGCGCCACCGCCCCGCCGGGAAGCGATCCGACCGGCGGCGCCGCCCCTCCGGCCGCGCCCCCCCTGCCAACGCGGCCCACGCGGCCCACGGTGCAGCCCCCGCCGATCAGCGACACTGCGCTGCGGGCCGACTTCGACCTGCCCTCGGAGCCGGACCTGGCCCAGGCCGTCGAGGCAGCAACGGGCGGGGAGAAGGTGCTGCGCTCCTCCGACGGCAGCGCTGACGGTGCGACCGGCCAGAGCTGGGCCACCCCCTAGGCGTCACCCACCGGGGACGGCCTCCGGCTCCAGCCTCGGGGCCAGGAAGGTCCCCCGCAGCCCGGTCGGCCGCCGGCTGGGCTCGAGGACGAGGGTGCGGCCGCTGATGACCCACCCACCCCGCGATCCGCCGATCGGGGCCAGGCCGTCGCCGTCGGGGACCTCGATCGTCACGTGGGCCCGGCGGATCCACCCCGAGAGGCGGGCGGGCACCACGACCAGGCCGTCGCTGCGGCGCTGCAGGCCCTTCCAGGCCTTGGTGAAGGGGCCGGCGCCGGGCCGCACCTCGGCCCGCACCTCGATGTCGCGGTCGGCCCACGCCAGCGTGCGCTGCGGCCCGGTGGCCAGCCACCGCAGTGACCCGAGCTGTCGCGGCATCCCCCACCCGAGCCGGCCGGCCATGCGGGCGTCGGAGTTGTTCACCACGCTGATGGTGATGCACAGCCCCGGCCGCAGGCCGAGCCGGGCAGGCACGGCGACAGCCAGCTCGGTGAACGGCCCGACGGGGGTCTGGGCCCAGTGCCCGGCCCACACGACAGCTGGCCCCGGCAGCGGCTGGAGCCCGGCCGGCAGCGCGCCGGCGTCGCCGCCGCGAGGCCGTCGCACCAGGGCGACGACCACCTCGCCGGTCAACGACCAGGGCGCGTCGGGCAGCATCGTCCCCGAGCCTGCCCCACCGGACGGGGTCGTTGCGCCGGTCGGGGCTGCACCACTTCGAGAAAGTGGTCACAAGGTCGTCATCTGCGCTTCACTGGAAGAGCCGGCAGCCGCCGGCAGCCGCTAGAGCACCAACCCAGGAGCTGCAACGTGGTCACCTCGCCAGGTCGGGGGGTGGAGGACCCGTTCGGTCTCTACCTGGCCGAGATCGGCAGGCACAGCCTGCTCGACAAGGCGGGGGAGGCCGGGCTGGCGAAGCGCATCCAGCGCGGCCGGGCCGCCGCCGACCGCCTGGCCCAGCCGGAGGTGCCTGCGGCCGAGCGCCAGCACCTCGAGGCCGAGGTGGACGACGGCCGGAAGGCGGCCGAGCGCTTCGCACAAGCCAACCTGCGCCTCGTGGTCAGCGTGGCCCGGCGCTACTCGGCCAGCGGGGTGCCCATCGCCGACCTCGTGCAGGAGGGCAACCTGGGCCTGCTTCGCGCCGTCGAGCGCTTCGAGTGGGAGCGGGGCTTCAAGTTCTCGACCTACGCGGCGTGGTGGATCCGCCAGGCCATCACCCGAGGCATCGCCGAGTCCTCCCGCACCATCCGCCTCCCCGTCCACCTGCACGACCAGGTCGGCCGCATCCGCCGGGCCCGGCTCGACCTCGAGGCCGACCTGGGCCGCTCCCCCACCTGTGCCGAGGTGGCGGCCGTCACCGGCGACAGCCCGAGCGAGGTGGCGGCCAGCCTCGACTGGGACCGCGACGTCCGCAGCCTCGAGGAACCCGTGCGGGCGGATGGCGACCTGCTCCTGGCCGACCTCGTCGCCGACGCCAGGTCCACCACCGAGGACAGCGCCATCGAGGGCCTGCAGGGGGCGGTGGTCGAAGACCTCCTCCGCCCCCTGGACCCCCGGGAGCGTCGCATCCTGCGCCTGCGCTTCGGGGTCGACCGGGGCGAGCCCCGCACGTTCCCCGAGGTGGCGGCCGAGCTGGGGCTGTCGAAGGAGCGCATTCGCCAGCTCGAGCTGCGGGCGTTCTGCAAGCTGCGCCATCCGAGCACCGGCATGACCAAGGACGGCCTGCTGGCCTAGTCGGAGATGCTCTCCCGCTTCTCGAGACCCACGGCGGCCTGCAGCTCCTTCACCAGGTCGGCGGATGACTCGTCGGTCGACAGCACGCGAGCCATCCCCTCGAGGAGCACGTTGAGCTTGCGCTGGGTGGCCTTGGCGTTGCGCCACTGCTCGTTCTCGAGCAAGGCCACCATGAGAAGGGTCACGACCGCTCCGAAGATCACGAGGAGGTCGATCCAGTGGTGGGAGAAGCCGTTCACCGCTCCGAAGGCCAGCCAGGCGACGGCGAGGACGAGGAGGATGAGGAAGAAGCTCGGGGTGGCGGCGACGGTCGACAGACGGTCGGCGAGAGTGTCGAACCGTCCCCGCTGGTGGCTGACCTCACTCGGTCTGGTGGGTCGCGGGTCAGCCATGCGGTCCTCCTGTCCAGGCCAGGAAGGTGGGCGCTCAGCTCCACGCTGTCCCAGCAGATCTTCAGGGCCGCCAGGGTAGGGTCCGCCGATGGCCGAGCAGCGCACCCCGCTGAACCTCGACGCGCTGCTCACCGCGGTCGAGGCGGCCCCGCCCATCGCCGCCGCCGAGGTGGTTGGCGCCGCCCTGACCGAGGCCCTCTCGGCCCGGGAGGTCAGCTTCCTGATCGCCGACTACAGCGGCCGGTCGCTCATCCGCCTCAGCCACGTCCGCCGGGGCGCGGCCGACGCAGTCTCCGGACGGGAGCGGTCGGAGGCGGTGCCGCTGAGCGGCACGCCCCAAGGCCGGGCCCTGGCTGACCAAAAGGTCGGGGTGGTCGCCGAGGACGGCGGCAGCCGGCTCTTCGCACCGGTCACCAGCCGCGGTGAGGCGGTGGGGGTCCTCGAGCTCGGGCTCGACGAACCTCCGGACGAGACCACGCTGGTCAGCGTGGCCGCCGCGGCCCACGCGCTTGCCTACATCGTGATCGCCAACCGCCGCTTCACCGATCTCTACGAGTGGGGCCAGCGCTCGCTGCCCCTGTCCTTGGAGGCGGAGATCCAGCACCGGCTGCTGCCTGGCTCCTACACCTGCGAGGCGGGCCAGTTCACCCTGGCCGGGTGGCTCGAGCCCGCCGGCGACGTGGCCGGGGACACCTTCGACTTCAGCGTCGAGCGGGACACGCTGCACCTCTCGATGTCCGACGCCATGGGCCACACGCTCGACGCTGCGCTGCTGGCCACCGTGCTGGTCGGCGCACTGCGGAACTCCCGCCGGCGGGCAGTCGGACTGGGCGAGCAGGCCCGGCTGGCGGACGAGGGCCTCCGCCGCTACGCCCAGGACGAGCAGTTCGTCACCGGGCAGATCGTGCGGGTCGACCTGCTCTCGGGCGTGGCCCGGATCGTCAACGCCGGGCATCCCCCGCCGATCCGGATCCGCGACGGGCAGGCCGAGGCGATCCCCCTGTACGCAGACCCGCCGTTCGCCACGCCGAGGACCGACGAGTACCGGGTCCAGGAGCTGCCCCTCGAGGCCGGCGACCGCCTGGTGTTCCTCACCGACGGCATGCTCGAGCGCAACGCCTCGGCCGTCGACGTGCTCTCGGTGCTGACGGACAGCCAGCACCTGCACCCGCGCGAAGCGGTGCAGGAGCTGACACGCGCCGTGGTCCAGGCCTGCGGCGGGAGCCTGGCCGACGACGCCACCGTGCTGTGCTTCGACTGGCATGGGGGCCCGCCTCGGGAACGGGAGACCACCGCCGGCGCAGATCTGTGACCTTCGAGCTGGATCACGTCGCCATCGCCCTGCACGAGCCCACGTCGTTCTGGTCGCTGTTCGCAGGAGACCTGGCTGGCCGGTGGGTCGGGGGGGCCGAGACGCTCGGCGGGTTCGCCTTCTCCCAGCTGCGCTTCGCCGGCGGGATGAAGGTCGAGGCCCTCGAGCCCTTCTCACCCGAGCGCAACGACTTCCTGGTTCGCTTCCTGGCCTCCAGCGGACCCGGCCCCCACCACCTCACCTTCAAGGTGGCCGACCTGGAGGACGCCATCCACCGGGCCCGGGCCGCCGGCTACGAGCCCATCGGGATCGAGCTCTCCGGTCGGCACTGGAAGGAAGCGTTCCTCCACCCTCGGGAGGCGTGCGGCATCGTCGTGCAGCTGGCCTGGTCGCCCGCCGAGCTCGACGACCCGCCGCGCCCGTCCTTGCCGCCCGCACGCGTGGGCACGGCCGCGGAGCTGGTGCACGTGGCCCACGCCGTCGCTGACCTCGAGGGCGCCCTCGGCCTGTTCAAGGGGCTGCTCGACGGAAGGTCGGTCGACGCCGGCGCCGGCGGTGGGCTCGGGTGGGTGGACCTGGCCTGGCCCGGGGGCGGTCGGCTGCGGCTCCTGGCCGGCGACCCGGTCCAGAGCTGGCTCGGCGAGCGGCCCGGGCGCCTGCACCACCTCGGCTTCCGGGTCGAGGAGCCTGCCGGCGTGGCGGGCGCGGCCGGGCGGGATGGCTGGTGGGAGGTGGCGCCGACGTCGCTGGTCGGGACCCGTCTGGTCCTGGTCGAGCCCGGCGCCGAACTTCCTCTGGGCATTTGACCCGTCCGGGTTCACCACCTCGAAGTGGCGGGTAGGAGAGTGCCCATGCCGAACTCAGATGACATCCAGGGCCGGGTCAAGGAGAGCGCCGGGGCGCTCACCGGAGACGACGAGCTCAAGCGCGAGGGCAAGGGCCAGCAGGCCGCAGGCACCATCAAGGACAAGGCCGACGACGTGGCCGACAAGGTCAAGGACGTCTTCAAGAAGGACTGACGAGGCCGGCGGCCAGCCGCCGGCGGACCGCCGCCCTCGCCTCGTCGAGAGCGGCGCCCGCCACGACCTCCTGGGTCGCCTCGTCAGGCCCGCAGAAGACCAGGACGAGCTCCACCACGGGCCGGCCGGTCACGTGCTCCAGCGCCACCGCATAGGTGGCCAGCTGGAGGGCGTAGCGGCCGGCCCTGGCGCGCCGGTCGGCCGCCGACGGCACCCGGTCGGTCTTCCAGTCGGCGACGTGCAACCCGGCTTCGTCCTCCCACAGCAGGTCGACGAAGCCCTCGACCACGACTCCCTCGACCTCGGCGGCGACGAACGCCTCGCGCCATGACCGCTGCGCCGCGCCGGCAGACACAGCGGCGTCGGACAGGAGCGCAGACGCGACCGTCGCCGCCACCTCGGCGCCGTCGACCCCCTCGGCATCGGCGGCGCGCCAGGCGAAGGCCACGTGGTCGGATCCGAGCGGCAGCCCCAGCGGGGCTCGCTCGAGCACGGCGTGGACGGCGCGGCCGAACGGCATGCCCCGGCCCTCGACCGAGCCCATCGGGGCGTCCGGGTCATCCACCCCGGGGGCGGGCGGGGAGACGAGGCCGAGCGGGAGGGTCAGCGGGGCGTCCGGGTCGCCAAGGTCGGCCACTGCGGTGGCGGGGATGGCCGCCGGCCTGGCTGCGGCCGCCAGTGCGGCATGCCGCCGCGCCTCCCACCCGGCCAGCTCGGCTCGAGGCGCTGGTTCCACGTCGGAGACGGTCTCCGGTGCCGACCCGTGAGCGGCGGCGATGCCGGTCACCGCCGCCAGGTCCTCGAGGCTCGAGAGGACGCCGGGGACGGGGCCGAGCCACGTCGACAGGTCAGCCGCCGCGCTCGACTCGTCCCGGGTCGAGCCCGTTCGATGGGTGCAGACGACGAGATGGTCGCGCGCCCGGGTGCAGGCCACATAGAGGAGCCGGGCCTGCTCCTGCTCGGCCCTGGCCTGCTCCTGGAGGGCCAGCTCGGCGAACCCCGCAGTGCGAAAGCCCCGCTGCTGAGCGCCGCAGGAGAGCTCGATCCGTCCCTCCCGCCCCCACAGCACCCGGGTGGTCGGCGTCACGGCGCCGCCCCTCGGGACGTTGAGGCCGGCGACGATGGTGATCGGAAACTCGAGGCCCTTCGCCGAGTGGATGGTGAGGACCCGCACGGCATGGTCGTCGGGCTCCGGCACCACCGACTCGAGGGCCTGGGCCTGCTCGTCGGCCTGGCGGTCGGCCCAGTCGACGAAGCCGCGCAGCGCCCACGTTCCCGAGGCGGCGACCGTCCGGGCCTGTTCGCCGAGGAAGCGGGCCCGGTTCCAGGCCTCCCGCTGGCGGGGTTGGGCAAAGGCGGCTTCGAGCACGGCCCGCTCCCGGACGATGCGGTCGAGGAGGGCGGCCGGCGTGGCCCACGGCGCCTGCACGGCCCAGCGGGCCAGACAGGCCATGGCCTGAGCCACCGGGTGCCCGGCTTCGAGCGGGTCGGGAGCGGGGTGGCCGTGGTCCCACCGCCCGCCGGCGGATCGCCACGTGCGGAGGTCCTCGTGCGAGCAGGCGAGGACGCCTGAGAGGAGGGCAGCGACCACGGCCACCTCGTCACCGGGATCGGCCACCGCCCGCAGCACCGACAGGAGGTCGCGAACCTCCTGGGTGGCCCAGACCAGCGAGCGGGCCTCGACCCGGTACGGCAGGCCGGCGTCCTCGAAGGCGCGCTCGAGCGCCGGCAGCGCCGTGCGGGTCGGGAGGAGCACCGTGATGTCGTCGGGGCGGGCCGGCCGCCACCGCGGCTCCCGCTCGTCGCGCACCGGCCAACCCTGGTCGAGGGCCAGCCGGGCGCAGTCGACGACGTCGGCGGCAGCCGCCTCGCGGGCCTGCTGGGCCGGCATGCCGGCCTGGACCCCGCCGAGGACGGCCACTGTCCCCCGCACCCCGGCGGCGTGGCGCCCCGCCACGAGGTCACGCCACGGCGCCTGCCCCTCTCCCTGGGCTGAGAACCATGGCCCGAAGGCGGCGTTCACGGCTTCGACGACCGCCGGGGTCGAGCGAAAGTTGGCGACGAGCGGTGCCAGCTCGCCACCCAAGTCGTCGCGCACGCGGGCGTACAGGTCGATGTCGGCCCGACGGAACCGGTAGATCGACTGCTTCGGGTCGCCCACGAAGAAGAGGCGCCCGGGGGGGACGGGCAGGTCGCTCCACCGCCGGCTCTCCGGGATGGCACCCTCCTCCGATGTGCAGGCGAGCACGGCCAGGTCGACCTGGAGGGGATCGGTGTCCTGGAACTCGTCGACGAGCACGACGCGGTGCCGGTGGGCGACTGCGACCCGGACGCCTGGCTCGCGGCGGAGGAGCCGGCGGGCCCGGACCAGCAGGTCGTGATACTCGAGCACGCCCTCGCGCCGCCTCTCCTCGGCGCCGGCGAGGGTGAAGGCCACCAGCTCGGGCAGCAGGTGCTCGAGCAGGTGCTGGCGCACGCAGCGTCGGGCCTCCTCGAACCTCTCGACCACGGTCTTGGCCGCAGCCCGGACATCGGCTACTGGAACGTTCCAGCTGCCGGCCTTGCCGACGTTGCCGAGCTTGGGAGCCGGCCGTTCGAGGGCCAGGGCCACGGCGGCGGCGTCGTCGCCGGCCGCCTCGACCTCGGCGTGCAGGGCGGCCCACCACGGCAGAAGTCGCTCGTCGATGCCCTTGGCCAGGCCGTCGAGCGAGACGGCGCAGGCCGGGCGGAAGGCGGACACCTCGGCCACGGCCTCGGCGACCGGCTGGGTGACGCCGAGGACCGCGCCCGGGCCGGCCAGCCGGGCCTCGCCGGCCAGGTCCCAGGCATCGTGCAGGGCGCGGGCCACGTCGCGCAGGTTGTCGACCGTGAGGCCGAGGGACACGGCAGCGCGCAGCGGCACCCCGAGGCGGCGGTGGTGCTGGAGCCCGGCGAGGAAGTCGTCCCATCTCGTGTCGAACGCCACCTCGACCTGGGTGGCGTCGCGGACCGAGAAGCCTGGGGGCAACCCGGCCTCGACGGCGTGCGCCGACAGGATCCGGTTGGCGAAGCCGTGAAGCGTCTGGAGGGCAGCCTCGTCGACGTCGTCGAGGGCCTCCGCACACCGCGCCCGCTCATCGGGCGGCCGGCCGAGGTCGGCTGCAGCACGTTCGAGGCTGAGACGGATGCGCTCCCGGAGCTCGGCCGCCGCCGCCTCGGTGAAGGTGATGGCGGCCACCTCGGCCAGCCCGACCCGGCCCGACGCCACGAGGTTGGTGACCCGACCGACGAGGGCCGTGGTCTTGCCCGTGCCCGCGCCGGCCTCGACGAACAGCGTGGCGTCGAGGTCGTCGACGATGCGCCGCCGGGCGGCGTCGTCGGCCACGGGGTGGCTCACGTCCGGTCCTCGCCGGCGGCGACGCTCTCGCCCACGGCGCGCAGGGCCCGCCAGGGCTCGAGCGCCGGGTCGCCGGACTTCCGCCGGAGGGCCCGCACCCGGTCGACCCGGCACACCCGGTCGTAGGGGCAGAAGCGGCAGGTCTCGGGGCCCCGGTAGCCGTCCTCGCCCGGGTCGGCCGGGAAGGCCCCGCCCTCGACCCCCGATGCGATGGCGTCGAGGGCCTCGGTGAACCCTTCGGGGCGGAGGCGGTTCGGCTGGATCGGCAGCGGGCGGCCGTCCCTGCCCACCACGTCGACCAGCCACCAGCCGGAGATGACCTTGCCCTCGGGCCTGACGCTGCGGGCAGCGGCCTCGTAGACGCCGAGCTGGAGCAGGCGTGCCGCCGCGGCCCCGCCGGCGGCCGGGTCGAGGTACCGCTTCCCCGAGCCCGTCTTGTAGTCCACCACCCGCACCTGCTCGGCGGTGGCGTCGAGGCGGTCGACCCGCCCCGACAAGCGGACGGTGCGGCCCGAAGGCAGGGTCACCGTCACCGGCCGCCCGTGGCGCTCGCCGAATCCCAGCTCGACGTCCTGTGGGACCCAGCCCTCGTCGGCCCGGTTGGCGTCGTCGAGGTCGAGGGCGGCGAGGAGGCCGGCCTGGAGCTCGTCGATGCGGAGCTCGGCCAGCACGCCCCCGCCGAGCCGGCCCTCCCGCCGCCACTCCTCGGCCCGGCGACGCAGGAAGGCCCGGAGGAAGGCGCGGTCGTCGTCGTCCCAGGGCGCCGTCGGCGGCCGCTCCAGGCCGCGGCGGACCACTGCGGCGAGAACCTCGTGGGCCAGCGTGCCGCGGTCGCGGGCATCGACGTCAAGTGGGTCGCCCGGCGCCTCGGTGGCCGCCACCGAGAGGACGTGGCGCAGCAGGTAGCGCTGCGGGCAAGCCGCCCAGTCCTCGAGTGCGGTGGATGAGACCTCCTCGTCGAGCGCCAGCCCCGGGGCCACCAGGCCGTCCCACTCGGTGAAGCGGTCGCTGCGCCGGGCCAGGGCCCCGATCATCGAGCGACGGAGGGCCGGGTGCCCGAGGACGATCGGTGAGGTGACCAGGTCGGCGGCGGCGCGGCCGCCGCGAGCGGCCTGGGCCAGCGCCGCCACCCGCCGCTCCTGGACCGAGCCGGCGACCGCGCCGCAGGTCGTCGCGGCGAAGGACGGGACCACGGTGAGCCACGAAGCGGACAGGTGCTCCAGCTCGTCGGCTCCGAGCGGCGTGGCGACCCCGGCCAGGGCGGCCGCCCAGCCGAGGAACCAGCGGGACGGTCGCCGGGCGACCTGGGCGTCGGACCGGTGGGCGAAGGCCACGGTGCGATCGGCGGCGGCGACGGCGGCCAGGGTGGCGGCGGTGGCGCCCGCCCGGCGCACGGCCCGGCTGGAGGCCCCGCCCACCAGCTGCAGCTCGGCGTCGGTCACGAGCGGATCGGCAGCGCGGCGGGCCGGCGCCGCTCCTTCGACCACGCCGGCCAGGAGCAGCAGATTCGGCGTGGCGCCGACCAGGTCGAGCGGGTCGGCGGCCAGGAGGACGCCGTGCCCCACCCGCCCGTGGCGGGGGGCCGGCATCGAGCTCAGGCGAGCTTCGAGCGCGGCGACCAGGTCGGCCGGCGTGGGCGCCCCGACGGCGCCGTGGACGAGGTCATCGAGGGCTTCGAGCCCAGCGGCGGTGGACCGCACCGAGCGGGTGGCCGCCACCTCGGCGTCGGGCCAGCCGGCCGCGGGCGACGGGTCGAGCACGTGGTCGAGCACGGCCACGGCCCACCGGGCCAGTGCGGCCCAGCCGGCCTCGGGGGGTGGGGTGAGGAGGTCGCCAAGCTCGGTGGTGAAGCCGGCCAGGTCGGCCAGCTCGGCCGCCGCGGCGAGGTCGCCGGCCCTCTGGGCCCGGTCGGCTGCCGCCCCGACGCGGTCGCGCCACTGGTCCGGACCTCTGACCACGTTCGCCCGGCGGGCGAGCGCCGCCCACCGCCCGAGAGGGAGCGGGCCGGGCCGCGACGGGCTTCGCCGCAGCGGCGCAGCGGCCAGGGCAGCGAGGACGCCGGCGTGCGACCAGCCTTCGGCGGCGAGCCCCAGGAGGGCCAGGAGCGCCCGTCCGGCCGGGGTGGCCGCCAGGCTGCGGCCGGCGGGGCCCGACCAGGGCACGCCCGCGGCCACGAACAGGTCGGAGAGGCGGCCCAGCCCAGCTGCGCCTCCCAGGGTGACCACGCCGATCCGGTGACCCGGGACACCCGCCTCGAGGGCGTGGACCACGTGCTGCACCACGAGCCGGGCCTCGGCCTCGGCATCGGGCGCCAGCATCAGCTGGGCCGGAACCGGCGGCTCGCCCGACCGGCCTGCCTCCCCCGCCCAGGCTCCGGGTCCGTCGAGCCGCCCGACCATGGCGAGCAGCGGCTCATCGGCCGAGGGCGCACCGGTGACGGCCGCCACGACCCGCAGCCGACCGGTGGCCGCCAGGGTCGCGAGGAGATCGACCTCGGCGGGGTCGGTGCCCGGCGGGCAGAACGAGACCACCGGACCGGGATCGGCGCCCGAGCGGACGGCGGCGCAGGCGGCGGCGAGGACCCGGAACCGGTCGTGGTGGCGCGGCGTGGCCTCCTCGACCGCACCGAGGAGGCGCACGAGGTGCCGGGCCCGCGAGCCGGCGCCGGAGGAGCCGGCCAGCGCACCCCGCTCGGCCGTGGTCGCCGGTCGGAGCCGCCGCAGGGCAGAGGCGACGCGCGAGACCGTGGCCGGGTGGTGGGCCACGGCCCGGAAGGGCCCCGGGTCGGCCGCCAGTGCCAGCCGGACGGCCTCCTCCCAGCCACCGGGCGGTAGCGGCCGGGTGCCGGCCGCCGCCAGCGATGGGCCGGCCAGCCGATCGGCCAGTCGGGCGGTGGGCACGACGTCGACCGCGGCGGTGCCGCCCAGGCGGCCCAGCGCCCGCCGCACGTGCAGGGCCGACAGAGGTCCGGGCACGATGACCGTGGCCGGGGTCAGCGGGTCGCCGCCGCGGACCTGGGAGAGCGCGCTGACGAGGGCGTCGAGGCAGGGTCGGCCCGGGCGGGCCAGCGAGGTGACGGGCACGGCTCGGGTCACGGTAGCGATCACCGTGACGGCGAAGGTGGCTCCCTGGTGGCCGGTGGATCCTGTTCCGTCGCGTCGCCCGGGGAGGGGACCTCGCTCGTGGAGGCGACCGGCGGGGGCACCACCTGCCGGGTGAGAGGAGCCCGAACCCCCTGCCGCTCGAGGGCCTCGTTGACGTGCAGCCGCAGCGCCCGCTGAAGGGCGAACTGCGTCCCCGGCCGGGTCTTCACCACCAGACGGATCACGATCGACTCCCGTCCGAGCGACTCCACGCCCCACACCTCCGGCGGCTCGAGCACGTCGGCGAGCCACGGCTCTCGGGCGCACACCTCGTCGGCCGCCGCCCTGACCGTTGCCTGCGCCGCCTCCAGGTCGGTCCCGTAGCCGACCTCGAGGTCGAGCAGGGCCCGCGACCAGTCTTGGCTCTTGTTGCCGACCCGGTTCACCTGCCCGTTGGGCACGTGCCACACGACACCCTGTGCATCGCGCAGGCGCGTGCTGCGGAGCCCTACGGCCTCGACGGTGCCCGACGCCGGCCCCAGGTCGACGATGTCCCCCACCCCGTACTGGTCCTCGACCAGCATGAACACCCCGGACAGGAAGTCCTTCACCAGGCTCTGGGCCCCGAAGCCGAAGGCCACCCCGGCGATGCCTGCGCTCGCCACCAGCGGCCCGAGGTTGATCCCGATCTCGCCGAGGATGACCAGGAAGGCCAGGCCGTAGATCGTGGCGGTGGCCGTGCTGCGCAGGACCTCGCCGAGCGTCGCCGCTCGCCCGGCCGCCCGGGGGTCCGGGGCGCCGGTCGGCAGCATCGACTTCAGCCGCCCCGTCGAGGTGGTCGAGGCGACGAGACGGGTCGTGAACCGGCGGATGGCCCGGCGGGCGAGCCGGTTCAGGAAGAAGGCGAGGAGCAGGACCAGCAGGATGCGGAGCGGGGCGGTGAGGAGGATGTCGACCCCGCCGGCCAGGCCCTCGTTGCTCGTCGCCTCGAACACCTGGCGGCAGACGTAGCGGGGACTGGTCCCGCACGCGTCGAGCAGCTGCGTGACCACCACGGGTCCTCGACCCTACCCGGGGTCGACTTCCCCTTTGTGGTGTCGTCACGAAGCGGAAACATGGCCGCCGTACCATCATGCTGGTGGCCGACCTGTTCGACGACTACCAGCTGGCCACTGCCACCGGGGTCACGGCCTGGGACGAGATGTTCGACGAGCCGGGCACGCCGCGACCGTCGTCCGCATCGCTCTACGACGCCCTCCAGGCGCTCAGCGCCCCCGACTTCGACAAGCGGTGCGCCGTGCGCGACCGCACGTTCCGCGACCAGGGGATCACGTTCAGCCTGTCGGGCGAGGAGCGGCCGTTCCCGCTCGACCTGGTGCCCCGGGTCATCCCCGCCTCGGAGTGGGCCACGATCGAGGCCGGCGTGACCCAGCGGGTCCGCGCCCTCGAGGCGTTCCTGCACGACCTCTATGGCGGTCACGGGCAGGCGCTCGAGGACGGCATCGTGCCCCGATCGCTGGTTACCAGCAGCGCTCAGTTCCACCGGGCGGCCTACGGGGTCGAGCCTGCCAACGGGGTCAGGGTCCACGTGGCCGGGATCGACCTGGTGCGCGACGCCGACGGCGTGTTCAAGGTCCTCGAGGACAACTTGCGAACCCCGTCGGGCATCTCCTACGTGGTCGAGAACCGGCGCACGATGGCCCGGGTCTTCCCCGAGCTGTTCGCCTCCCACCGGGTCCGCCCGGTCGGGGGGTAC
>JBKJUI010000188.1:0-7986 GCA_046590775.1 Acidimicrobiales bacterium | reverse complement strand
CTCCACCCTGCCCGAGGACCGCCGCGGCCTGTGGGCCGGCCTGGTCGTGGGCGACGACCGGGACCAGCCCGCAAGCGGCGAAGTCGTCCTCGACGCTTGCGGGCTGGTCCCGGTCGTCGCCCACGACCAGGCCGGCCCACAGGCCGCGGCGGTCCTCGGGCAGGGTGGAGGCCCCGCGAGCCAGCGTGCGCCGCAGCCCGTTGGCGACCCGGATCCAGCCCGGCCCGTCGCCGGCCGGCCGGCAGGCGGCCAGCGTGAGGCGGGCTGACACGTGGCGGGAAGCGAGGCGGGTGCGGGAGAAGGCCGGAGGCGGCGCGAGGCCGCCCTCGACCTCGACCTGCTCGCCGGCCAGCCGGGGTCGCAGGCACGAGGCGGCGGGACCGAAGGCCAGCGCGTCGACGTGACGACCGCCGGCCAGGCGCAGCTGGGCCCGCACCGCGCCACCACCCGGCACCGGGTCGGTGGCCAGCGTGGCCCGGCCCGCCCAGCGGGTGGCGGGAGGCGGCTCGACGCCGGCCCAGCTCCGGACCCCGAGGACCGATGCGAGGCAGAAGGCGGCCGCGCACAGCAGGAGCGGCCGGGAGGCCAGGGCCGCCACTGTGCCGGCGGCGACGGCGGCAGCCAGCGCGGGGCGACCGGAGGCGGCCGGCGGGGCCGAACGGGCGACGAGCGCCCCCGCGGCGACGAGCACGGCCAGGAGGACGCAGTGCCGATCCTCCACCGCTAGACCCGGAGCCTGTTCGGGAACGATCCCGTAGGTCGGCGGTGTCGACCACGCTCCATGGTCCGGAGCGGCCCCTGATCTGGTGGTCGAATGGTGGCTGTGGTCGAGATCGAGGGCGGCCAGGCCCAGCGCCGGACCTCGGCACCCAGCGTAAGCGTCGGCGACCGCATTGGGTGGTGGCTTCTCCCACCTCGCCTGGCTAACGTGTCCGGAATGGGCGGGGCCGGGCGGGCGGTGCACAGGGCGAGCGGGACCCACGGTTGATCGACGAGCCCCAGCTCAGCGCCTACGACCAGCCTCGGCCGCACGCCGTGCCGGCGCCGCCGGTGCCGAGGCGGGAAGCCGAGGCTCGCGCCGCGGCTGACACCGGGTGGGTACGAGGAGAGCGCGCCTGGCTCCGCCCCGTCGGCGACCCCGGGCCGGTGAGCGCTCCGGACACGGGCGCCGAGGGTCTGCAGGTCCACGAGGCACTGCCGCTGCTGGCGGCCCAGGAGCCGGCGCCGCTCCTCCCAGTGGTCCTCGCCCTCGGGTGCACGATCCGGTTCACGACCGAGGCCGGCGAGGACCTGGCCCGCCTCCTGAACCGGGTCACCGAGCACCTCCTCGGCGTCGGGGGCCCGTACCGGCCGGTCGCCGTCGCCGAGATGTCGTTCGCCGCCATGCGAGGACACCTCGGCTCCGACCACCCGGCCGTCCTCGATGCCCTGGCCAACCTGGCCGTCTCCTACCAGTCGGCGGCTCGCGGCACCGAGGCGCTCGCGGCCTTCGACACGGTGCTGACCGAACGGGAGCGATTGGGGCGGGCCGGGGACCTCGGCACGACGAGCCGGGCGCCGACGCCCCCGTTCCCGCCGGAACCCGGCCTCGAGCCGGCGGCCGCGCCGCCATCGTTCAAGCGAGGGGCCCGACGAGCGACGAAGGCAGCCTTCTTCAGCGGGCGGGACCTGCCTCACCGCGGACCACGGCAGGGCCCGGCAAGCGCCCGGGACCTCCTCGACCAGTGCCTCGACGGACGGGGCCGGGTCGACGTGACCGTGGCCGTCGGGCTGCTCGCCGCCGAGGGACCGCCGGCGCTGCGGCCGGCGGCCCGCACCATCGGCGAGGCGATCCTGTCGTCGACCGACGCAGTCGAGGAGCTGGCCCTGCTCCTGAACCGCGTCACCGCCCACCTGCTCGGCGTCGGCGGCGCCTACCGACCCACGGCGATCACCGAGACGGCCCTGGCCGCGGTGACCGCCCACCTCGGCCCCGAGCACCCCGCCGCCCTCCGGGCCCGGGCCAACCTGGCCGTCGCCTGCCGGTCGGCCGGCCGGGCCGCCGAGGCCCTCCCCCTGTTCGAGGCCGTGCTGGGCGACGTCGAGCGGCTCCTCGGCGCCGCTCACCCCGAGACCCTGGCCGTCCTGGGCCACCTGGGCACCTCGTACCAGCTGAGCGGACGCCTCGCCGAGGCGCGGGACATCTTCGAGCGGGTGGCCGCCGAACGGAGCCGGTTGCTCGGTCCCGAGCACCCCGACACCCTCACCGCCCGCACCCAGCTCGCCACCTGCCACCACGCCGCCGGCCGTCGGGCCAGCGCGCTCGGCCACTTCGAGCGCATCGCCGCCGACTGCAAGCGGTGGCTGGGGCCGGAGCACCCGGACTCCCTCAACACGCTGAGCAACCTGGCCGCCGCCTACCAGGCGGCCGGCCGGCTGGCCGAGTCCCTGGCCCTCTTCGAGCAGGTGCTGGTTGACCGGGTGCGGCTGCTCGGCCCCGACCACCCCGAGACGCTGGCGGCGCGCAGCGAGCTGGCCGTCTCCTACCAGTCGGCCGGCCGGACCGCCAGGGCGCTGGCCAGCTTCGGGCGGGTGCTGGCCGACCGGGCTCGGCTCCTCGGTCCCGAGCACCCGAGGACGCTCGACGCACGGTTCAACCTGGCCTTCGCCCTGCGGTCCGCCGGTCTCTCGGCCGACGCCCTCGTCCTGCTCCAGAGGCTCGCCGGCGAGTGCGAGCGGGTGCTCGGGCCGGACGACCCCAAGACCATCACCGCCCTGGCCAACCTGGCCGCCTGCTACCGGACGGAGGGCCGCATGGCGGACGCCCTGCCGGTCTTCGAGCGGTTGGCCGCCGTGCGCGAGCGGCTGCTCGGCCCCGAGCACCCCAAGGCTCTGGCGGCCCGGGGCCGGCTGGCCATCGCCTATCAGGCCGTGGGTCGAACGGCCAAGGCGCAGGCCCTGGGCAAGCGGGTCCTGGCCGACTGCGAGCGGGTCCTGGGTAGCGATCACCCGGCCACCGTCGCCGTCCGGGCCACCCTGGGCTCGGCAACCTCCGGCGCCTGAGCCCGCTCGCTCCTCCCGTCTCATCCGCTACACCCGGACGTGCGGGCGCAGCCGCTCGAGCTTGGCCGGCCCGATGCCCGGCACCTCGAGCAGGTCGTCGACCCGGTGGAAGCCGCCGTTCTCGTCCCGCCACGTGACGATCGCCGACGCCGTCGCCGGGCCCACGCCGGGCAGGGCGTCGAGGTCGGCCGGCGTGGCCCGGTTCAGGTCGACGGGATCGGCCGGCGCGGCGGACCCTGCGCCGCTCGCCGCCGGCGGAGGCGGCGCCGGGGCCGGCTCGCCCACCCGAGGCACGCGGACCTGCTCGCCGTCGGCCAGCACCCGGGCCTGGTTGACGCCGGCCAGTGCGGCGTCGGCCGAAGGACCCCCTGCTGCGGCCAGCGCGTCGGCGACCCGCGCTCCGGCGATGAGCCGCACCAGGCCCGGTCGGCCGACGGCGCCGGCGACGTCCACCACCACCTCCCCCTCGGGCTGCGGGCGCCGCGCACCCGGAGGGTCGGGCTCGGCGGGCTCGGGCGGTGCCGGTGTGGCTCGCGGTAGCTCGGCCCTCGCCACCGGCGCCGGTGGGCGGAGCAGGAGGATCCCCCCGACGACCAGACCGGCCACCACGGCGCCGGCCAGCCCAGCCGCCAGCGGGCCAGGCCGACGATGTGGCCTCGGCAGCCTCGCCAGGAGGTCGAAGGCTGCGGTGCGCCAGCGGGGCTGGCCGACGGGCGGGAGCGGGGGCAGCGGAGCGTCGGGCACGGGCGCTCTCCTCGGAATCGACGTGGTCGTCTGGCGAGGGGGAAGCGCCGCCGCGAACCCTACCCGCAGGACCGGCCTGCCGCGACGCTTGCCAGCGGCCTCGGAGATGGACAGGATGTCGCTGCGGTCAGCGGCGGAGCCTTCACACCATGCTCGGGCCGGCCGCGCGCCCACGAACAAGGAGAGAGCCCATGGCCAACCCGCTCACCCTCGTCTTCGCCCTGAAGGACGGCACCGACATCCAGCAGCTGGGCGGCGTCCTGGGCTCGCTCAAGCCGAAGATCGACCAGGCCCTGACGACCATCGGGACCGTCCACGACGCCCGGTTCGTGCTGCTGGACGCCTCCACCCCGAACCTCCAGCCCGGCCCGAGTGGGCCCTACAAGATGGCCATCATCACGAGCTACGACGGGAGCTTCGAGACGTACATCCAGGACTTCGTCAACCACATCGGCGACGTCTTCGACGCGCTGATGTCGTTCACCACCGACGGCGCATCGCTGGTCCCGGTCAAGGACAACGTGGCCGCGTTCACCGAGTACGTCTCCAAGAACGACGCCTCCCGCAACCCGCCGAACGACTCCCCGGTGCTGCGCTACAGCGCCTACCCCTGCACGGTGCAGCAGGTGCTGGCGGCCGACCCGTGCCCCCAGGCGTCGTCCTCCTAGGGGGTGGCGTTGGACGAGGGCGACTGGGCTGACGTCCAGGGCACGATCCTCCGTGGCTACCGCGTCGACCACGCCCGTCACCTCGTGCTCAAGATCGACGACGCCGCCCGGGCGCGCACCCTGCTGGCCGAGCTGGTGGACGGCGGCGCCACCGTCCCCCAGATCACGACGGCGGCGCGCTGGCGGGAGAAGCCCCGCTCGTTTCTCAACGTCGGCATCACCCACCCGGGGCTGCAGGCGCTCGGGGTCCCCTCCGACTCGCTGGCCAGCTTCCCCCGCTCGTTCCAGCGCGGCGCCACCGACCCCCAGACCGCCGCGCTGGTCGGCGACGTGGGCGCGAGCGCGCCGGAGCACTGGGTCGGCCAGCTGTCGGCCGGAGCCGACGTCCACCTCGTCCTGAGCCTCTGGGTCCCGAAGGACCTCCGGGTGCTGGAAGAGGTCAGCGGCCAGCTGCGGGCCGCCTTCGCCCGCGCCGCCACCGAGCTGTCGTGCCACGACGCCCGCGCCCTCCCCGGCGACCAGGTGCACTTCGGCTACCGGGACAGCATCGCCCAGCCGCTGGTGGAGGGGGCGCCGCCGACCAAGCGGCCCGTGCGCGATGTCCAGGGAGCCGTGCAGGCCGGGGCCTTCCTCCTCGGCCACCCGAACCAGAACGGCGGCGGGGCGGCCTACAACGTCCTGCCCGAGGAGCTGTCGACCAACAGCAGCTTCGCCGCCTTCCGGATCCTGGAGCAGGACGTTGCCGGCTTCGAGGACTTCCTCACCGACGGGGCGGCCACGCTCGGCATCGACCGGGAGCTGCTGGCCGCCAAGGTCTGCGGCCGGTGGCGCAACGGTGCGCCTCTCGTCCTCGCGCCGGAGGGCTGCGGCCCGAGCCTGCCCGACCACGAGATCAACGCCTTCGACTACTACGACGACGAGGATGACGGCTCGGCCGACGACCGGTTCGGCTACCGGTGCCCGGTGGGCTCCCACGTCCGCCGGACGAACCCGAGGAGCCAGCCGGTGGTGGGTGGCGGGGGCCACCTCCACCGCATCATCCGCCGGGCCATGCCCTACGGCGAGCCCTACGACCCCGGCCGCCCCGACGGCCAGCCTCGGGGTCTGGTGGGCTTGTTCATCAACGCCGACCTGGCCAACCAGTTCGAGTTCCTCATGAACACCTGGGTGAACGGCGCCACCTTCGTGCGGTCGGTGCCGGGACCGGACCGCACCAACCCGGTGAGGAACATCAGCGGCGACGACGTGCTCGGTGGCGTCAACGACCCGTCGTCCAGCTCGTTCACGATCCCCCTCCCGCCCATGGGCACCGACCCGGCCAGGAACCTCCGGCTGACCGGCTTCTCCCGCTTCATCACCACCAAGGGCGGCGCCTACTGCTACCTGCCCAGCATCCGGGCGCTCCGCCACCTGGCCGGGTTGTCCGGGCAGCCCGAATCCGCTCGACAGTCGCCTCGACGTCGAGATAGGTTCGCCACCGGCGAAGCGGGCGGTAAGGAGGCGGGCACATGACGACCGGCAGGCTGTCTGACCCAATTGGCCGCGCCGGTCCGGGAGCGGGTGGCTGACGGCATGGGCGGCATCTTCCTCTGCTACCGCCGGGACGACACCCGGGGTTCTGCCGGTCGCCTGTACGGAGACCTCAGGGAGAAGCTGGACCCGCATCCGATCTTCCGCGACCTCGACGCCATCGAAGCCGGCGCCGACTTCGCCGTGGAGATCGCCAAGACCGTGGAGCACTGCGACGCATTGATCGCGCTGATCGGCACGGGTTGGCTCGGCGCCACCGACGCCAGGGGAAGGCGCCGGCTCGAGGACCCCAGTGACCTGGTGCGCACCGAGATCGCCGCCGCCCTGGCGGCCGGCACGACGGTGATACCGGTCCTGGTCGAGGACGCGACCATGCCGGCCGGAGAGGACCTCCCTCAACCGCTCCGCCCGCTCGCCGCCCGCAACGCCCTCCCGATCAGCGACCTGCGCTGGGACTACGACGTCCAGCGCCTCGTCTCCCGGCTTCAGCGCCTCCTGGCCCGGACGGCAGAGGCGGACGTGACGCCGGGCTTCCCACCGGCACAAGCTCCCGTCCCGTCAGCCCCGACCCCGACCCCGGTCCTGCCGGCCCCGGCTCCGGCTCCGGCGCCAGTCCGCAACGCGCCGATCCGCTTCGCCCCCGTGATCGGAGCGTTCGTGGCCGGGATCGCCGTGGTGCTCCTCGTCCTCGTCCGGCTCGGCACGTTCGACACGTCCAACGGCGGGACGCCAAGTGGTGACGTGACGAACACCACGGTCCCGGTCACCTTCACTCCCTCGACCCTGAGCGCAGGCGGCGCACCGGTCAGCACTGCTCCCTCGTCGTCGGTAAAGTCCTTCGCCGGCTCCAGCGCAAAGATTACGAAGACAGATGGAACGTCCCTGCTCGTCGACGGCGAAAAGCTCCGTTCAAGCTATTGCGGAATTGACTACGGCCTTGCCCTGAAGAGTGGACAACGCATTCCCTTCGAAAACATGTCGTCGGTGGATGTCCAGACCAGCGGCAACCGGCAGACCGTCGGGCTGACCCTCATCAAGGGTGATCGAATCGATGGCGAGCTGGATTGCGGCCCCCGGACGATCTACGGGGAGAACTCGGTCGGAGACGTCGTGGTGGAGCTGAAGGACGTGCTGCGGATCGACCTCCGTCAGTGACCGCACCCGGAAGCTGCTGATCTGATCTGCGTCACGAGCGCTCGGAGACGCCCCAGCCGAGGGTGCGGCGGGCCTCCCAGTCGGCTTCGATCTCCTCGGGGAGGCGGCGGTAGGCGGTGTCGTGGCCCCAGCCGTCGAGCCGGAGGAGCAGGTAGCGGCCCAGGTAGCGGCGCAGGAACCCCGCCACGCCCCGCTCGCGGTATTGGCGGACGTGCACCAGCTCGTGGGCGATGAGGTAGTCGCTGTCCTCGTGGCCCTTGCGCACGATGACGAACCGGCCGAGCGTCATGCCGTCGGCGCCCGGAGGCAGCGGGCCGCCGATCACGAGAACGGCCTCGCCGTGGCGCACGAACCGCACCGTCAGGCCCGCCCCGGCCAGGTCATCAGTACAGCGTGGTGGTGAGGCGCTTGCGCCAGGTGGCGGTGCGGGGGTCGTCCGGGCCGAGGACCTCGAGCAGGTCGAGGAACGCCTTGCGGGCTTCGGGGTCGGCCTTCACCGAGCCGAGCAGCTCGCCCAGGCGGGCGTCGATGTCGGGCGGGAGGTCGGGGTTGCGGGCCCTGGCCTTCATGTGGCGGACCTCGGCGGTCTCGGGCACCTTGTCGAGGAGGGCGAGGGCGGCGTCGGCGTCGTCCTTGCCGATCAGGAGGTCGGCCAGGGCGAGTGTGGCATCCAGGTGGCCCGGCTCGACCTCGAGCGCCTGGCGCAGCGACGCCTCGTCACCGGCGGCCACCAGCGCGTCGGCCGGAGACTGGACCGGGGCCAGGCGGGCCACGAACTCCCTGACCTGCTGCTCGGGAAGAGCCCCGATGAACTGGTCGACGACCTGACCCTGGCTGATGGCGAAGA
>JBKJUI010000009.1:0-4592 GCA_046590775.1 Acidimicrobiales bacterium | reverse complement strand
GGCATCGCCGAGGAGGTGGGCCTCGACGCCTCGGTGTCGCCCACGCCCGTCACCCGCGAGACCGCCAACGCCGGCCGCTACGCCAAGGAGACCCTGGCCGTCTCCGCCGCCCGGATCGTCGGGTTCCGGCGGGCGGCGGGCCTGTCGAACCGGGTGCGCGATCCCAACGCCACCGGGTAGGGTGGGCCAAGCCCTTCGGGGGTGGTGTAATCGGCAACACAACAGTTTCTGGTACTGTTATTCGGGGTTCGAGTCCCTGCCCCCGAGCCACACAGCGCCCCCAGACCCACGTCATGAGCGACTGGCGAGCCGGACCAGCGCACCGCTAGCGTGCTCCTCTCGCAGCACGGCCCCATCGTCTAGAGGCCTAGGACATCACCCTCTCAAGGTGGAGGCACGGGTTCGAATCCCGTTGGGGCTGCCAACAAGAGTCCTGGTCAGAGCGTTGCACGGGGTTCCGCTCACAGGCCAGCACCGGCCGTTCCACCCGGGATACACCCTCCGCCTGGCCTGACGCCTGGCCTGACGCCGATAGCCCCGCGTGCTGGTGAAGGGAACGATCCGGCGCCGGGTGAACAAGGACGGCACGAAGAGCTACGTCGGCCAGGTGAGGGCCGCTCCGACCCGGCCACGGGCAGGCAGCGGGTGCTGACAGGGACGGCCAATTCGAGCGGGCCGCCCACAAGCTGGTGCACGAGCTGGTCACCACGGCCGCCTCTGGCGAGGTCCAGGCGGCCGGTGTCACGCTGAACGAGCTGATTGATCGCTGGCTGGGGCTGGGCGGCCCCCCGAGGCCTCGACCTGGGTCACTACAAGGGCTACATCCGCAACCACGTCGCCGGTGGGCCGACGTCGGCTGGGATACCGGCGAGATCATCGTGCGCCGCCGGGTGAGTCGCACCGAGTCGGCCCCGGTCCTGGTGGACCTGACCAAGACCCACAAGACGCGCACGGCCCCGGTCGACCAGGGCACGCTCGAAGCCCTGCGCCGCTTCCACGCCTCGCTCGTCGAGCGGTCCCGAAGTCCATCCCAAAGAATCGGCGATACGGGATGACACGGGGGTGGCCCTGGACATGCGGCATCCCGCCCGGAAGAAGGCATGACGGCACCCGCTGGCACAAAGGGAACGGCGGTGACCCTCTCGTAGTCCCTCGGCAGGCGAAGCCAGCGGGGCTACCAAGGTCGGGAAACGGCGTCGAGCCGGTGGTTTGCGCAGGGGCTCGGCTGTCGAGGCGAATCGAATCGGGGCGCTGCGGCTGGCCGAGCTCGCTGAGCGGATGGCCGGCCGGCTACCCATCGGCGGATGCTGCAAGACCTCAGACGGTCACGATGACAGCGCCAAGCTGCTCGGCGATCTGCTCGGCGAGCAGTCGGCCGTCGCCGGCCGTCAGGTCGTCGTAGTGCGGATCGCCCGGAAGCCAGGCGTCGCCGTCGGTGACCACGCGATCACCGAACAGCACGAACACCTCGCTGGCGACGGGGAGGAGATCACCGAGAAGGAGCGAGTCCGCCTGGGCGAGCTCCGCGAGCCGCGACTGCCACAGCAATCCGGTCGGTGGCACTCCACCGATCCGACGACGGTGAAGGGCCAGGGCCCACTCTCGCGTGCAGGCGTAGTGCTCAGGTGTCGTTGCGACCAGCTGCGCCCGGGTCAGGCCGAGTCGCTCGAGCCCGGCGTCGGTGAGGTCGACAAGCGGGAGGGAGACGGGGGTGCTGAGCGCTACAAGTCCCCGGGGGGCGAGGTCGACAGGTTCGGAGACGAGTCTCGTCGCCAGCTCATGAACGCCGTGGAAGCACGTCTCGAGCAGGGCCACCGTCTGGGTCGCCGCGCCGTACAGCGTCGGCACAGTGGCGCCCTCGAATGCAAACGGTGAGAAGCGGGCGTTCCCCGTCGCCGTCGGGTTGAACAGCGCCGGCCAACGCGCACGACGGTAGGCGGTGTGGAAGACAAGACCCTGCGGGAGACGAGCGAGTCGCAGCCGACGAAGATCGACGTTGCCGGGATCCGGGACCGGGCAGGAAGCCGGATCCAAGCAACCCGGCGCGGTCATGCCGCGGCGGCTGCCCGCTGTCGTGCGGCCTCCGCCACGAGGACGGGCTGGGAGGCGAGAAGCTCGGATGGGGTGCGTCCTCCCACCCAGGCAGACGGAGTGGCGAACCAGGCCCACAGCGCCCAGCCGTCCTCTCCTGCCTCGTGGAGAAGGCGGATCGGCTCGCGAGCCGCCGATCGAGGCTCGAGTTCGTCGTCCACGAGGAACGCGGGAACGAGCGACTCACCTTCGTTGGTGACGGTGAAGATGCGATGGGCCTTCCGATGGCGAGAGATCCACTGCCGAGCATTGCTGGTCGTGATGCCTCGGGCATCGGCGATGGCCGCCGTGGACCAGGCCCCACCGTGAAGGAGTGAAGCTCGCAGCGCCGCCAGACGGCGCGCCTGCTCGACCGTGGCGTAGGGGACCGGGTCCAGCTCCTCGAGCGATGGGCCCAGGACCCGGGCGAGCTCGCGCCGAGCGGCGCCGGCCCGTCGTTGTTGCAGCACGCCGGCTTGGAAGACCCTGTAGACCGTGTTGCGCACGTCGGCCTCCGACATGGTGGCTTCGTCAGCAAGGTGATCCAGTGACTGGAGGAGCAGCAGCGCGAACCTCTGCCGCTCCGGAGACAGGGCGGTCAAGCTGGTGAGCACCGAGCTCGTCCCTGCGCCGTTCGTCCCGAAGGCAACAGCCGGCACCGAACCGCGGTCAGTGTCGACTCTCTGCGTGCCACTTCCCGTGCCGGGCATCCGCATCCTCCTCGGTGATGTCACGAGTGTACCACCGAGACCGAACTGCGACACCCGCAACACTGGACAGCTGAGCCCTAGGAGGTGATGGCCAACCAGCGCCGGCCGCCTACCCGCCGCTGACGGTGTGAGGGCGGGCGGGCGGACGGTGGCGCCAGCCCCAGAAGGCTTCCCAGGCGGCCCAGGCGACGAGCACCGCCGACCAGATCCTCCAGCGGCCGAGGTTGGCATGTCCGACGCAGGTAGAGGGAGAGGGGAGCGGTGAAGGCGGTGATCGAGGCACTGGTGAGCCAGTCGGCCCGCTCGCGGCGCGGAGCAGCCGCGAGTGCGACGAGCAGGCCCGCTCCTATGCCCAGCATGTAGGCGGGGGTCGTCCGGTCTCCCGGCACCACGCCGTGGTCGACCAGAACCACGGCCGCTCCCCACCCGGCCAGCACCAGTCCGGTGCCGATCACCCGGCGGCGGGTGCCGACCAGACCGGCGGCGACGACGATGACCCCGAGGAGCAGGGGCGTCGTGGTGAAGCGCAGGGAACCGCCGCCCACCAGCACCCCGTAGACGACGGCCCCCGCCAGCAGCAGGGCCGCCGGCGCCAGCCTGCGCCGATCGGCGACTGGAGCGGACGGTCCGGTCGAGTGCTTCATGCTTGAACGCTACGACGGGGGCACGGGATGCCTGGCCCGAATCCACCGACGTTCACTGCTTGGTAAGGACCTTCGCCGTGGGACGAGCGCCGGCTCCAAGCCCGCGTGGTTCCGGCGTGGCCGGGGGCGGGCCACGACGCGCCGACCGCGGGGCTGAGGGGCTGACCGGGTGACCAAACCCGGGCACACTCAGGGACGTCGGTCAGACGGGCCAGCGTCTCGGGCGTCGGCCGAGGCGTCCGTCGAGGCCCCAGGCGTAGCCGGAGGGAACGGCGGCCAGGACGAGGAGGGGGACCAGCTCGACGAACCGTTCGGGCAGCCACCGGTCGTTGGACAGGTAGACGAAGAAGAGGAACACCACCGGTCCGAGAGCGATCAGGGCGCCGATGCGGGGGAGCAGCCCAAGCACGAGGAGGAGGCCGGCGGCCAGCTCCATGACGGTGAGCGCCCAGCCGAAGAGCCCGAAGTTGGGGAGGACGAGGTCGTTGGTGATCCGTCCGATCAGGGGCAGCAGGCGCTGGGCGTTCTTGTTCACCTCGAAGTCGAGGATGAAGCGGGCGTGGGCCCGGTTGATGAGGTTCCCGACGACCGGGCCGATCGCCACCTCGTGGAACCCGAAGAGCTTGGCCAGACCGTTGGAGAGGAAGGTGAAGCCCAGGAGGATGCGTATGACGGCCAGGCCGCGCGCCAGGAGGCGGGCATCGACAGGAGGGTCGGTGGCCGAGTCGGCTGCGGAGGGGGCGGTGGCGGTGGTGCGGTCGGTGGTCACAGGTTCGCTCCTGGGGTGGGACCGGCGAGGCTGCCGGCGGATGCGACGTGCTGGTCGGATTCGAGTGGTGGGTGTCGGCCCGACCGGGCCGCAGCGGGTCACGCTCATCGGATGCCGAGCCGGGCGTCGTCGCCGGGGGGTCGGCCGTCGATGAGGCGGAGCAGCGCCGTTGCCGGGGTGGCGAGCGGGTCGGTGGTCCGGGTGATGAGCAGGTCGGTCTCGGGGACGCCGTCGCGGATCGTTGGCCCGAAGGGGCTCCACCAGGCGCCGTCGGCGGTGACGGTGAGCTCCGGCGGGATGTCGGCGACGGAGGCCTTGACGCCCAGGTCGGCGACGTCGGCACGGCCCCGGCGCACGATGGGACGCACGACGTGGTCCTCGTCGGCCACTCCGAGGCTG
>JBKJUI010000105.1:0-10807 GCA_046590775.1 Acidimicrobiales bacterium | reverse complement strand
CACCTCCACGGCCAACGGCAGCCACGAAGCCGCCAGCAGGGTGCCGCGCTGGACGCCGCTCCTGGTCGTCGGCCTCCTCGTCCTGGCCATGGCCGGCTTCGCCCTGCGCGGCTCCCAGGACGCGAAGGCGATCGCCGGCCGGGCCGAAGAGACCGCCCAGGCGGCCGAGACCCCCATCTCCGAGCAGGCCAAGGCCATCAACGAGCTGGCCGCCGCCCAGGGCAAGCCGCCGCCGCTGCCACCTGGCAGCCCGGGCAACCCCACCCAGCTCGGCCCGAGCGACGGAGGCGGCGGCGGCTCCAACGGCGGCTCCGGGGGCGGGTCGGGCAGCGGTTCGGGCAGCGGGAGCGGGTCCGGCAGCGGCGCTGGCGACCTGGTCGGCGACCCCTTCGACCGGCGGTTCGAGCCGGCGTCGGCCAGCGACGAGTACGAGGTCCCCGACGGGAAGCTCCTCAGCCTCACCGACATCGTGTTCGAGAACGCCGGAGGCGACCAGGGCCGGCTCACCCTGGCCCGCAACGGCACCGTCCTCCTGCGTGCCGACCTCGCCGGCTTCCGCGACCAGGACACCCACCTCGTCACCCCCCTCCGGTTCAAGGCCGGCGACAAGGTCGCCGTCGCCGTCACCTGCACCGCCCCCGGCCCCGGCGCCACCGCCTGCTCCGCCGCCGCGCTGGTCAGCGGCATCCTGGCCGACAGCTGACCTGCTCGAGACTGCCCACTTCTGGTGGCTCTGGGGACCAGAAGCGGGCACTCTCGAATGCTGGGGGGCGGGGCGCCGTGCCCCCGGTGGGAGTCGAACCCACACTGGACGCCCTTTTAAGGGGCGCTCCTCTGACCAGTTGGGATACGGGGGCCTGACCGGCGGAGGCTAGGCGGTGCCGGGGCCGGCGTCGTCGGAGAGGGGGAGCCGGAAAGCGTGCAGAACGAGGCCGGGGAATGGCTCCCAGTCGCGGTCGGGAGCGCGCTGGAAGCCCAGGCGGGTGTACATCCGGTGGGCGCCGTGCATGTAGGACGTCGAGTGGAGGAACACGGCGACGCGGCCCTGGTGCCGGGCCCGGTCGATGCACGCCTCGACCAGCATCCGGCCGATGCCGCGGCCCTGGGCGGCGCCGTCGACGCCGAGCATCCGGATCCCGGCCTCGCCGGGCACCATCGACTCGGCCAGCGGTGACTCAGGGCCCGGGACGTAGGTGGCGCAGCCGACCACCTGGCCGTCGCTCTCGGCCACGAGCACGGCGGCCACCGGGGGAAGGCGGGAGGCCACGTCGGCCAGCTCGACCTCGTACGTGGGCTCGGCCACGTAGTCGGGCAGCGAGCGGTAGGCGTCGAGGACGATGCGACCGGCTCGGTCGGCGTCGGCCAGCATGGCGTCGCGGATGCGCAGCACGGCCCCCTTCCTACGCGGCCTGCGCCGCCGGCCGCACCTCGCTCCGGTCCAGAGCCGGCTCAGGCCGGGCGAGCGCGGCCCAGGCGGCGGCCCGCAGACGAGGGCGCAGGGCGGTGGCCGCCGCACCGGCCAGGCGGTTGGCCACCACCACCCCCTCGACCATGGCCTCGACCGCCATGGGCGTGGGCACCCCGGACCGGCGCACGCTGACCCTGGCCCCGCTCGGCCAGCGGGTGACGGCCCGGTCGACCCCCGGTGTGCGAGGCGGGCACCGGAACGAGGGGACCAGCAGGCCGTGCGCGCCCGCCACCCCCGACAGCGCACGCGCCACCGCCAGGAACCCCGGTCCGCTCAGCTCGTCCATCACCTCGTCCATCACGCCTCAGGGTACGGACGGCCGTGACAGCGCTTGTCCCCGTGGCGGCGGGGACGGCAGAACCTGAGGCGGCCGATACCCTGGCCAGCCGTGGCTGGGGACCGACCAGTGGCCGAGGGCGAGCGGGGTGGCGCACTGGTCCCGCTCCGACCGGCCGAGGCGGCCATCCCGCCGCTTCCTGATCCCCGCCTGTCCGACGTCGACTGCTGGGGCCGCTCCGAGCGGGCCCGGGCGCTCCTGCGCCTCCTCTACGACCCCATCTACCGCACCTGGTTCCGGGCTGAGTGGGAGGGCCTGGAGAAGATCCCCACCGACGGCGGGGCGCTGCTGGTGGCCAACCACGCGGCGGCGATCCCGTCCGACGCCCCGGTGATCATGCACGGCATCGAGACCGAGCTCCAGCGCCCGGTCTATGCGCTGGCCGACTTCCTCTTCCGGCAGACGCCGGTCGTCGGCACGGTCTGGAGCCGCGTCGGGGGTGTGGCCGCCCACCCCGACAACGCCTATCGGCTGCTGCGCGAGCAGGGCGACCTCGTGCTGGTCTTCCCCGAGGGCACCAAGGGCACGGCCAAGACCTTCGACGAGCGCTACCGCCTGCGGCGCTTCGGCCGAGGCGGGTTCATCGAGATCGCCATGCGGGCCGGCGTTCCCGTCGTCCCCATCGCCGTGGTCGGGGCCGAGGAGTCGATGCCGACGCTGTGGCGGTCGCCGTCCATCGCCAAGGCCCTCGGCCTCCCCTACTTCCCGATCACGGCCAACCAGCTGCTGTTCGGGCCGCTGCTCGGCCTGGTCGGCTACTTCCCAGCCAAGTTCAAGCTGCGGGTCCTCGACCCGGTCGAGCTCGGCGTGCCGCCCGACCAGGATCGCTACTCGAAGAGCCGGGTGATGGAGGCCGCTGAGGGCATCCGGGTTTCGATCCAGGAGGCCCTCTACGACATGCTGAAGAACCGCCAGTCGGTGTGGCGGGGCTGATGGGCGGACCGGGCGGCCCGTCAGCGCGGGGGACACAGGCGCGGCGCGTCCTCGTCACCGGGCTCTCCACCTTCTGGGGCGGCCGGGTGGCGCAGGCCCTCGAGCAGGATCCCGAGGTCGAGGTCATCGTCGGCCTCGACACCGAGGAGCCCACGGTCGAGCTCGAGCGCACCGAGTACGTGCGAGCCGATCAGAGCTACTCGATCCTCAACCGCCTCGTGAAGGCCACCCGGGTCGACACCATCCTGCACACCTTCCTCGTGGTCGACTCAACCCGGTCCACCGGCCGCCGGCTGCACGAGAACAACGTCATCGGGACCATGAACCTGCTGGCCGCCGCCGGCGCCCCCGACTCGTCGGTGCGCACCTTGGTCGTGAAGTCCTCGACGCTGGTCTACGGCGCCAGCCACCGTGACCCCTACTGGTTCCGGGAGAGCACGCCCCGCTCCACGCCGGCCTCCACCCGGGTCGAGCGCTCGCTGCTCGAGGTCGAGGACTACCTCTCCGACTTCGCCGACGACAACCCCCACGTCACCGTCAGCCTCCTGCGCTTCGCCAACGTGCTGGGCCCGGACATCCGCACGCCGCTGTCGCGGCTGCTCGACCTGCCGATCGTCCCGGCCATCGCCGGCTTCGACCCGACCTGCAGTTCGTCGAGGAGCACGACGTGGTCCGGGCCATCCTGCACGTCATGGACCTGGAGATCCCCGGGATCTTCAACGTGGCGGGCGACGGTCGCCTTCCGTGGAGCGAGTGCGCCGCCATCTGCGGCCGCCGCATTGCTTCCGTCCTCCCC
This sequence comes from Acidimicrobiales bacterium, assembly GCA_046590775.1. Classification (GTDB taxonomy): domain Bacteria; phylum Actinomycetota; class Acidimicrobiia; order Acidimicrobiales; family JAUJNH01; genus JAUJNH01. The sequence continues at coordinate 7,273 of JBKJUI010000105.1, read as the reverse complement.
CCCTTCGGCGCCGAGCGGCTGCTGGCCGCCTTCGAGCGCTTCACCGAGCTGCCGCCCGAGGTCATGTCGCTGCTCCGCTACGGCCGGGGCGTGGACAACAGCCGCCTCACCTCCACCGGCTTCCGCTACACCTGCACTTCTGCCGGCGCCGTCGACTCTTGGGCCAAGGCCGCCCGCCTGCGCCGCACCGTGAGCGAGGACCCCGGCTACCGCTGGGAGCGCGATGTCGAGAGCTTCTTCCGCCACTCGTCGGCCGTCGTGCGCGACGAGCCCGCCACCTAGCTCAGCTACGCGGCCCGGATCCGCTCCGGGGCCGGCTCGTCGCCCTGAAGGCGGTCGACCAGGAGGGCCTTGCCCTGCTGGAGGACGTCGGCCAACACCGAGAGGCCGCCGGACACCAGCTCCTTCACCTCCTCTGACGTGGTGATCGTGTGCCACGAGTCGCGCAGCTCGTCGTAGCCCTTCTGCCCGGCCCGGGTCCCGAGCACGTACCCGACCACCAGACCCACCACTGCACCCATCGACTAGCTCCTTTGCTCGTGGTCATCGCTCCAGCCCGAGCCGGAGGCGAAGCTTGACGTCCGCACCGCCTCGAGCTCGTCGTCGAACTCCTGGCCCATCATCCTCAGCGAGCTGAGGGCGAGCTCGGCCTCCTGCTCGTCGATCTTCGACATGGCGAAGCCGACGTGGATCAGCACCCAGTCCCCGACGGCCATGCCCTCGTCCTCGAGGAGGCCGATGTTGATCGTCCGCCGAACGCCGACCACGTCGACGGTGGCCAGATGCTCATGGCTGGACAGCAGCTCGACGAGCTGTCCGGGGATCCCGAGGCACATGCCGCCCTCCCCTACGCCCGGTACTCGAGCAGCTCGAGCAGCAGCTCGTCGCCGCCGGTCAGCTCGATGTCGACCCCGCCGCACGACGGGCAGGCCGACGGCTGCTCGTCCGACTCGCCGTCGGCCTGGCACGTCTCGCAGCGGAACCGCACGGGCACGAGCACCAGCTCGGCCCGCGCCCCCTCGGCCACGCTCCCCGCGGCGGCCACCTCGAACGACTGCTCGAAGGCCTCGGGGTGGACGTGGTGGAGGCGTCCGACCTGGACTCGAACTCGGGCCACCGGGCGCTCACCCGCCCTGGTGGCGACCGCGTCGATGATCGAGGCGCACAGCCCCAGCTCATGCATCAGGCCACCTCCTGCTTGGCCAGGACGCTGATGGACACCTTCACCTCGGGTTCGACCCGCAGCATCAGGAGCTTCGGCGGCTCGAGGTCGAAGTCCCTCATGTCGAAGGTGCTGTCGCCCGTCAGGGTCAGGCTGCTGTCGGGGCCCACCGCCAGGTCGAGATCGTCCTCGGCTGGGCGCGTGACGCCGTGGAAGGTGATCTCGCCCTGGGCTCGGTAGCGGCCGTCCCGGCGACAGGGGTCGATGCCGACCAGGTCGGCCGAGATCGTCGGGTAGCGCCGGATGTCCACGCGCTTGCGCATCTCCCTGTCGTAGAGGCCGTGGCCAGAGCTCATCCGCTCGACGTCAAGCTCGGCATGGCCCTTCGGGGGCACGGTGGTGTTGACGCGCCCGCCTCCGAGCAGCTCGAGCTCGAGCCACCCCTCAAGCCCGGCGGACGTCGAGCAGATCGGGTGAAGGCTGGACCGGGCCTCGATCCGGACCTGGGAGCGCGCCGGCACGATGCGGAATCGGACCACCCGGCCTACATCCTCCGCAGGCGCTTGTAGCGGGCGATGTCGGGGAGCGAGATCACCACGAGCACCAGGACCCCGGCAAGCACGAGTCCGGTGAGGACGACGGCGGCCAAGCCGATGGTGGCCACTACATCTCCCGGATCTTGAGGTAGCGGGCCACGTCGGGCAGCGACTTGATCACGATGCCGGCGATCAGGGCGAGGGTGAGCGAGAGCACGAGCTTCTTGAGTGCCTTGGTCATTCGGTCCTTTCGAGGGTTGCTGTTCTTGAGGCCTGGTTCGGGAGGGGGTCGAGACCGCCCTGCTCGGCGAGGCGCAGGACGGTGCGCACCGCCTCGTCGACCGCGGCGGCGACCGGGGACGAGAGGCCGATGCGCTCGGAGAGGTCGGCCGGCTGGCACCCGACCACCAGCACCCGGCCCACCTCGCCGCCGAGGCTGGCCAGGAGGGAGAGGACGGTCTGCGGGTCCATGCCGTGGGCGTCCAGGCCGCCGGGGGGCAGCTGGTCGGCGTCGGGCTCGAAGACGACCACCGTGCCGGGTGCCTCGTCGACGGGGAGGGCGTCGACCAGCACCAGCAGGTCGTAGCCGTCGAGCAGCTCATAGGCCAGGTGCAGGCCTCTGATGCCGACGTCCATGAGCTTGGTGCCCTCGGGCAGCGGCTGCCCCAGAAGGCGCTGAGCGACCTCGACACCGAAGCCGTCGTCGCCGAGGAAGATGTTGCCCACGCCGGCGACGAGGACCCGAGGGTGCCCGCCGGTCATGAGGGCCCCCCCAGCGGCTCGACCTCGTCCGGGTGGAAGTACAGGAAGCGGCCGTGCCACACGGCCAAGTCGGCGCCCGGGTCTGCATCCACGGTCACCGCCACATGGGAGTCGCCGTCGACGTCGGAGAAGACGCCTTGCACCGTCGCCGCCATCCCGTCCACGAACAGGTCCTGGGCGTCCGCCCGCCGGCCGGGCCGCAGCCGCACCCGGGACCCCTTCCGGACGGCCACGCCCTCGACCACCAGCGCGTCGGACCACGGATCGACCGAGCCGTCGACCGCCGGGTCCCACCATGGGGGCTCCTCACCGCCCTCGGTGTCGTCCGGCGGCGTGCGCAGCACCGGGAACGGGTCGGCGGCGAAGGGATCCGCCGGAAGACCGCCGCCCCGGCTGAGGCCGAGAACGGCCTCGGCCGCTGCTGGCCGCAGCGAGCGGATGGCGCCGTGGAGCCGGGCGAAGACCTCCTCGGGCAAGCCGTCACAGCGGTCGATGATGGCGGCAGCCCTCGGGTCGGTGGATCGGGCCTCCCGCTTCTCGTCGTCGGTGAGGGTCAGGACCCGCAGGGCGAGGATCTCGTCGATCTCGGTGGCGTCGCAGAAGTCGCCGGCGCTCTCCGGGGCCACCTCGGGGTGCTCGGGGAGGATGATCGGAGACGACAGCACCACCTCCTCGCCGGGCGGGCCGACGAGCACGGGGTGGGTGCCTTCGCTGGTGCACCCTGCGGCGGCGTCCTCGGCGTCGACCGGCGGGTCGAGCAGCGAGACGAAGGTGGCACCCCCGGCCGCCAGCAGCACGTGCACCCCCACCAACGCCCTGCGCACCAGGACGGCCCGAGCGGGGGCGGGATCCCCGTCCCAGGCCGTCAGGTTCTCCACGTCCACCCTGACCCGGGAGAGCGAGCCGCCCCCCAGCACAGCCACCTCCACCCGCACGACGGCGCTGACGGCCTGGCGCTCCGACACGATCCGCCCGGCCACCCGACCGTCGTCCCCGATGACCGGCTCGACGTCGGTGACATGAGGCAGCACGAGCTCCCGCTCGGCACAGCCAACGCGGTCCTGCACGACCACGGCGACGTCGACCTCGTGCTCGATGCCGCCCTCGAAGGTGGTGTGGACGCGTCCGCCGGCCTCGAGCGACGCCACCGGCTCGAAGTCGTGCCCGACCAGCGCTTCGACCTGCCGGGACTCGACCTGCAGGAACCGCGCCCGCACGTCCAGCGCCGCCGGTCCCCGGCTTCGGAGCAGGCACTCGGTGCGGCTCTGCGACCGCTCGCCGACGGAGGCGGCCACCGCCGCGGGAGCCAGCACCCCGAACTGCCACCGAACCTGGTTCTTGGCCGCCGACGCCCGGTAGGGGTAGAGCACGTAGCCCTCGTAGAGGACGGCGTCGGCCACGGCCCGGGCTGCGGCGAAGTGGTCGACGGTCGTCGACGTCACGGCAGCACCTGCCGGTCGGCCCGCTCCAGGAGCGACACGACGGCCTCCTGGAGGGACGCCAGGCCTAGTGACGCCTGATGGCTGGCCACGCCGTCGAGGACGTCACGCCGCAGCCGCAGCCACGCGCTCCCGCCGAACAGCGCGTCCATCGCCTCGCGCCACACCTTGACGGGCAGCTTGTAGGCGGCCTCGGCGTGCCAGGCCACCGGCTCAACGACGAAGCCCCGCTCGCCGCGCGTGAAGACCGTCCCGCTGAAGAGCAGCACGACCGGTATGTCTCCCTCCCCCAGGGCGTGGAGGTAGCGGGTCGAGGCGACCTCCATGTCGTAGGTGCAGGGCACGTGGAGGTCGACCTCGGTCGAGCGGGTGAACCCGGAGACCGTGGTGGCCACGTGGGTCCACAGGAACGGACGCAGGCTCTCCCCCCAGCCGGAGGGGACGCCGAACATGCCGTAGAGCCGCTCCTCCTCCTCGCCGTCGTAGCGCCGGCGCTGGGGCTCGATCCGCAGCTGGCAGCGCAGCACCATGGCGTGAATCGGCTCGTCGACGGGGCTGTCGATGCGAAGCCGGAGCACGACGGTGGGCCCGGCGGCGTACGGCTCGGCCCGGGCGTCCAGCACCTCGAAGTGCAGCTCGTTCACGGCATCACCCCCCCGAAGGGGCCGACGGGGGGCGCCGCCGCCTTGGCCGCCCTGGCCCGCACGCGGTCGAAGAAGGCGTCGAGCGCCCGGTGGGCCTCGGTGCCGCCGTCGAAGCCCCGCCACAGCTGGCGAAGATGGCCCACCAGCTCGTAGCAGGCGTCGATGGGAACGAGATAGCCCTCACGGCCGGTCTTGCCCGAGCGGACGAGAAAGGCCTCGACGTCGGGCACCATCCCGGCCAGCTCGGGGTTGGCGGCCGTCACCTCGCCCCACGACTCGAGGTCGAGGAGCGACTCGGTGGCCCCGGCGGGCCCCGGGTAGAAGGCGGCCACCCGGTCGAGGGGCGAGTTGACGAAGAAGAAGGCGACCTCGACCGGGATCTGCAGGCGGTCCCATTGGGCCGCGGACAGGTCGAGGACCGGCACCTGGGCCCACCGGTCGGGGACGCCGCGGTAGCGGCCGGTCGCCGCCTCGGGCGGGAAGAGCAGGCCGCACGGGCGGCATGCGCAGAGCAGCGCCCGGCTGTCGATGTCGACGATGTGGGGGTGCTCGTCAGGGACGTCCAGCCCGCACAGCTCGCACCGCTCCTCGACCGGAGGAGGTGCGGGGCGGCGACCGAGCCGCGCCAGCGCCGCCAGCGGAGCGCCCTCCCCCCGCTCGGTGAGCGTCACCCCGTCACCACGTCAGCGCACTGCCCCGACCGCCACCTCGGGCTTGCGGGTGAGGTGGACCGGCGCCGGCGGTACGACGGGCTTGGCCGGCTCCAGCCCTTCGACCTCGAGCCTGACCAGCTCAGGGGCTGCGGCCTCGACGGCCGACCGCACCGTCTTCTCGAGCGTGACGGCCGAGGACGGGCAGCCGTCACAGCTGCCGACGGCCCGCAGCCGGACCAGGCCGGCGGCCTCGTCGACCTCCATGATCTCGACATCACCCCCGTGGGAGTGGAGGTAGGGGCGCACCGATTCAACGGCGGCGGCCACCCGCGTGGCCAGGTCCTCGGGATGTAGCCCGTGGACGACCAGGAGGCTGGCCAGGAGGTCGTCCCCGACCACCCGGCGCAGGAAGGCTGGCTGGTCTGCGGCCAGGGAGAGGACCCGGGCCAGGCCCGCCCCGTGGAGGTCGGTGATGACGCCGACCAGCTCCTCGACCCGGCGGTGCACCCCCGGAGGGGCCACCACCTTCAGCTCGTCGAGCAGCTGCTCGATCCGGTTCCCGATGGCCCGGAGGTCCTCCTCCTCAGCGCTCACTCGCCCGTGTTGAGCATGGTCGGCGAGTGGACCTTCTCCAGCTTCTTGCCCTTCCCGAGGTACATGTGCACGCCACAGGGCAGGCACGGGTCGAAGCTGCGGACGGTCCGCATGATGTCGATCCCCTTGAACTTGTCCCGTGTGTTCTCCTCGAAGATCGGCGTGTTCAGCACGGCGTCCTCGTAGGGCCCGGGCGTGCCGTACACGTCGCGAGGGTTGGCGTTCCACGGAGTCGGCGGGTACGGGTGGTAGTTGGCGATCTTCCCGCCCTTGATGACCATGTGGTGGGAGAGCACGCCGCGCACGGCCTCGGTGAACCCGCAGCCGATGCCCTCATCCGGGACCTCGAACGGCTCCCAGGTCTTGGTGTGCCCCGCCCGCACCTCGGCCAGGGCCTTCTCGGCGAAGAAGAGGGCGGCGGCGGCGGCGTAGGCCTGGAAGTAGCTGCGGGCCCGGTTCCGCTCGATGGTGTTGCTCTTCCGCGGGATCTTCCACTCGAGGGACATCTCCGGCTTGAGCATCGTCTTCGGCAGGTTGATCTGCACGCTGGTGCCGGTGGCTTTGACGTAGCCGTTCATGTCCACCAGGCCCGACAGCGCCGTCGACCACAGCCGGGCCAGCGGGCCACCGCCCGTGTCGAGGGCCAAGTGGTCCTTGCCGTCGAACCAACGGGGCGACATGACCCAGCTGTACTTGCCGTCGAAGTCCCGCTTCTGCGGCTTCGGGTTCGTGTGCTGGTTCCACGGGTGGTTGCGGTCCACGGGATTGCCGAGCGGATCGCGGGTGACGAACATCTCCTGGTCCTCCCAGCCGTCGTAGAACGACGAGCCGAGGAGGATGCGGATGCCCAGGTTGATGTCGACGAGGTCGTTGGTGACCAGGTTCCCGTCCACCACGACACCTGGGGTGACGTACATGGCCCGACCCCACTCGGTCATGTCCCGGTAGTTGAAGTTGCAGACGTCCGGGTCCTGGAAGGCGCCCCAGCAGGCCAGCTGGATGCGGCGGTCGCCCACCTCGTCATAGCCGGGCATCGCCTCGAGGAAGAAGTCGAACAGGTCGTCGTGCATCGGGACGACCCGCTTCATGAACTCGACGTAGCGCATGAGGCGGCTGATGTAGTCGGTGAACAGCTGGATCGACGCGGTCGTGCCGACGCCGCCCGGGTACAGCGTCGAGGGGTGGACGTGGCGCCCCTCCATCAGGCAGAACATCTCCCGGGTGTAGCGGCTGACCTGCAGGGCCTCACGGTAGAACTCGCCGCTGAAGGGGTTCAGCGACCGCATGATGTCGCCGATCGTCTTGTAACCATGGGCCTCGGCGTTCGGACACTCGGTGACGTTAGCGAGCTCGAGCACACCCGGGTTGGTCTCCGCGACCATCCGCTCGCAGTAGTCCACCCCGACCAGGTTCTCCTGGAAGATGTTGTGATCGAACATGTACTCGGCTGCTTCGCCGAGGTTGACGATCCACTCGCCGAGCG
>JBKJUI010000511.1:0-13271 GCA_046590775.1 Acidimicrobiales bacterium | reverse complement strand
CATCAAGGTCATCGAGCTGGTGGGCAGCTCGCCCACCTCGTTCAGCGACGCAGTCCGCAACGCGGTGGGCGAACTGCCCACCAGCTCGATGACCTTGATGACTCCCTTGGGCACCTCGTCGGGCATGGTTTCCTCCTGGTTGACGGATCCTTTTGTCCTACCCGCAGCCAGCCTCGTCAACCGCCGAGCCCACCCGCTCCCGTTTGGGACCCTGGCGCTTGTACGGTTCGATCCATGACGGGAGCCGCAGCGCCGATGGCCGAGCCCGGCTCTCCGCCGCTCAGCGACGGCGAGCTGACCGAGCTGGCCCTGGCCGCTGATCCCGACGCGCCGGTCGCCGACGACGCCGTCTGCCTCTGGGACCTGCCCGGCTGGGAGGGCGGAAAGCTCCTCCCCTCCTGGTACATGCCGGCGCCGATGCGCGGCAGCTCGTCCTCCCGGTGGCGCCGCTCCCTCATCGTCCTGATCGTCGCCTCGTTCCTCCTGATCAACGCCTACGGCCTCTGCATCACCTACGGCACCCTCACCTTCGGCTGACGCTCCACCGCCGGGTCAGGGTGACGGGGGCAGGTGGGCCGTCTCGTTGAGGGAGTGCACCACTGCTGCGCCGGTGCCGATGGCGATCCGGGTCAGGCTGGCCGGGTCGAGGTGGATGCGCCAGGCCACCTCGTCCCCGGTGCCGAGCGCCCAGGCCAGGGCGGCCTTGATCGGCGAGACGTGGGTGACGACGGCGATGTCCGCCTCGGCCGCCTCCGCCACCAGCTCGGACACAGCGGCCCGCACCCGGGTTCCGACGGCGCGCAGGCTCTCGCCCCCCGGCGGCGCCCACGCCGGGTCGGCCTGCCATCGCCACCACTCCTCGGCGGACACCGAAGCGAAGCGGCGCCCCTCCCAGGTTCCGTAGTCCAGCTCGATCCACCGGTCGTCGAAGGTGACGTGAGGCCCGAGCCGGGCCGCCGTCTCACTCGTCCGGAGAAGGGGGGAGCACACCACCCGGCTGGCCCTGCGCAGCGCCGGGACGGCGGCCAGCGCCTGGGCCTGAGCCCGGCCGTGGGCGTCGAGCGGCGGGTCGACGCGTCCCTGGAGGAGTCCCGCGGCGTTCAGCTCGGTGCGCCCGTGGCGGACCAGCAGCAGCATCAGCTGCGACCGGAGGGGCCGATCAGCGTGCGGTCGAGCCGGCCGGAGCGGAGGAAGCGCCGGCGGTTGCGGGGCTCGAGCAGCCGGAACCGCTGCGTGCACCAGACCAGGGCCACCAGGCCGGCCACCTCCATGGCGATCCGCAGCGCCCACGGCCTCCCGAGCGTCGGGAGCTGCTCGTCGCCGAAGGAGATGCCGCCGAGCGGCCAGGCGATGAGGCGGGCCGAGGACCACATGCCGTCGAGCACGAGGTTCATGAAGGCCCCGATCGGCAGGGCCAGCAGCTCACGCCGCAGCCCGCGACGTCCGATGGTGGCCACCATCACCAGGGTCAGGAGCAAGATCGGGAAGGCCAGCGTGTGGAGGAACCGCACGCCCCCGACGGCCAGGTCGAGCACGGCGGGAAGGGTGGCGGCCGCCATCACCAGCCGCTCGTCCAGCGCCGGGTCCCGGAAGACGGCGACCACGAGGACGAAGGAGAGCCCGGCGAACCAGAGCAGCACCCGGGGACCTCAGGTCCGGACGAGGATGCGCCCGCAGGCCTCGCACGCCAGCACCGCGTCCTCGGGGGCCCTGCGGGCGTTGTCGAGGTCTCGTGGCGAGAGGGCCAGGTGGCAGCCCGTGCAGCTGCCGTCGACCAGGCGGGCGGCGCCGACGCCGCCCAGGTGGGCGCGCAGCTTGTCGTAGGTGGCGAGCAGGTCGGCCGGCACTGCGGCGGCGGCGGCGGCCCGCTCGGACGCGTTGCGCGCCAGCTCCTCCTCGACGCCGGCCTCGGCGCCCGCCAGCTCGCCCCGGAGCCGGCGCACGGCGGTCACCGCGGCGGCGAGGCGGTCGGCCAGGCCGGCCAGGCCGGCCTCGGCCGCCTCGCGTTCGACCAGCGTGGCGAACGCCTGGTCCTCGAGGGCGGTCGCCCGCTCCCGGAGGTGGTCGACCTCCTCGCCCCACCGCACGATGTCACGGGCCGCGGTGCTCTCGCCGGAGCGCAACCGGGTCTCGACGGCGGTGGCCCGGGCCTCGGTGGCGCCGAGCTGGGACTCGAGCTCGCTCTGGCGGGTGCCCAGCTCGGCCACGATGGTCGCCTGCGCTTCGTGGGCCTGCCTGGCGGCCACGGCCTCGGCCTCGGCGGCGGCCACTTCGACCCGCCCGGGCAGCGCCGACCGGCGGTGGCGCAGCTGGTCGGAGGTGGTGTCGGCCGCCTGCACCAGGAGAAGCGCCTCCTGATCGGGGTGGGCCATCAGCGACCGGTCACGGTCGGGAGCTCTTGGCCTTCTTGGTGGTGGGCGTCGTCCCCTTCTTGGTGGTGGCGCTGACGCCGCTCCCCCCGAGGATCGGGGCCCCGGCGGGGACGACGAACTGGCGGTTCGGGATGATCTCCTTGGCGGAGAAGCCCCGGAAGTCGGGAGCCGGCTGGTCGGCCAGGTAGCCGTCGGTGAACTTCTTCCAGATGGGGGCGGCGAAGGTGGCGCCGTAGACCGCGCCCCGGCCACCCAGGCCCCGCATGGAGACGTTGCCGCGCGGCACGCCCACCCAGACCACGGTGGTGTTGTTCGGGGTGTACCCGGCGAACCAGGTGTTCTTGGAGCCGTCGGTCGTGCCGGTCTTGCCGGCGGCCGGCCGGTTGCCTGCCGGACGGCAGCACGTGGCCGTGCCGCCGAAGACCCCCTGCTGGATCTCGGCGGCGGTGCGTGCCACCACCGCCGACATCACCTTCTTGCCCTCGACGGTGCCCCGGAACAGCAGCTTGCCCGTGCGGTCCTCGACCCGGTCGATGAAGGTGGGCTGGTGGTACACGCCGTCGTTGGCCACGGTGGCGTAGGCGGCGGCCATCTCGAGCGGGGTGGCCTCCTCGACGCCGATGGGCATCGTCGGGTAGGGGTCGACCGGGTAGCGGGGGTTCAGGCCGACCCCGAGCCGCTTGGCCATGTCGATCACCTTGTTGAAGCCGATGGTGGCGGCCATCCGCTCGAAGGCGCAGTTGACCGATCCGGCGGTCGCAGAGGCCATCGTCATGGTGCCGCCGCCGATCCCGTCGCCGGCGTTGTTGATGATGTTGTCCTGGCTCAGGACCGCCTTGCGGCCCCGCCGCCGGCCCTCGTTGACCAGGCAGGGGCCGCTGCCGTCGACGGTGGAGTTGGCGCCGTACCCGGCCTCGAGGGCGGCCAGCAGGGTGAACAGCTTGAAGGTGGACCCGGGCTGGCGGTAGCCCTGGGTGGCGATGTCGAACTTGTTCTGCTCGCTGAAGCCGGGGCCACCGACCACGGCCCGAACGGCCCCGCCCACCGGGTCGAGGCTGACGAGAGCGGCGATGGCGCCCATCGGGTTGGCGCGACCGGGCGCCGGCACGCCGGTGCGGGTGGCCTCCTCGGCCAGCTGCTGGGCCCTGGGGTCGAAGGTCGTGAAGATCTGCAGCCCGCCACGGAACAGCGTGTCGTAGCGGTCGGGCGCCGTCTCGCCCAGCCGGGGGTCGTCGAGCAGACGCTGCTTCATGGCCTCGAGGAAGTAGCTCTGCCGCTCCTGCGGCTTGTTGGGAGACGCCGGCAGCGGCTCCTCCTTCAAGCGGTCGGCCTCCTCCCTGGACAGGTGCTGGTTCTCGACCATCTGCGAGAGGGCGGTGGCCCGCCGCGACTTCGCCTGCTCGGGGTTGCGGAAGGGGTCGTTGGCCACCGGGTTGCGGATGAGGCCGGCGAGCAGGGCGGCCTGCCCGGGGCCGACCTGGGCCAGCGGCACGTTGAAGTAGGTCTCGGCCGCCGCCCCCACGCCGTAGGCACCGTTGCCGAAGTACACCAGGTTGAGGTAGTGCTCGAGGATCTGGTCCTTGGTCAGCTCCTCCTCCAGGCGGGTGGCGAGCACGGCCTCCTTGACCTTGCGGTCGACCGACCGCTCGTCGGTGAGGAGGGTCTTCTTCACCAGCTGCTGGGTGATGGTTGAGCCGCCCTGGCGGATGCTGCCGGCGTCTGCGTTGGTGAAGACGGCCCGGGCCGTGCTCTTGAGATCGAAGCCGTCGTGGTCGTAGAAGCGATCGTCCTCGACGTCGAGGATGGCCTGGACGACCACCGGCGGCACGGCGCTGAGCGCTACCGGCTTGCGGTTCTCCTCGGCCTTCAGGAGCGTGAGGAAGTTGCCGCTGCGGTCGTAGACCACCGACGGCTGGCTCAGCTCGGTGAGCTCGCCCAGCTGGGTGGCCTTGGCCAGCCAGAGGTCGGACGTGGCCTCCTTGAACGGGATCGACAGGGACCACAGCCCGGCGGCGAGGAGAGCCGACGCGACGCTGATCACCACGAAGAAGCGGACAAGCGGGCGCATCGCGAGCAGAACGATACCGGCCCAGCGGTCGGGGCTGATGGCAGCACCGGCCGGCCGAGCCGTAGCCTCCGCCTCGGTGTCCGACGCTCGGTACGACGTGGTGGCCCTCCTCGGGCGGGGCGGCACCGGTGTGGTCGAGCTGGCCGAGCTGCCCGACGGCACGCGCGTGGCCCGCAAGCGCATCGCCCTCCACGGCTCGGCCCGCCAGGCCGAGGTCGCCCTCCGCCGCCTGCGGCGCGAGGCCGAGGCGCTCGCCGCCGTCCGTCACCCGAACGTCGTGCGCCTGCTGGCCGTCGAGGACGAGGGCGAGTCGGTCGTGCTCATGGTCCCCTGGCTCGAGGGGGGCAGCCTCCACGACCGGGTGGCGCTGGGGCCGCTCCCGGCCGACGAGGTCGAGGCCCTGGCCCGGGCGCTGCTGTCGGCGCTGTCGGCCGCCCACGCCGTCGGCGTGGTCCACCGCGACGTTTCACCGGGCAACATCTGCTTCGACGCCGACGGGACCCCGGTCCTGGTCGACTTCGGCGCCGCCGCCTGCCACGAGTTCACGGCCGGCCTCACGGGCGACGGCTGCGTCATCGGCACTCCCGCCTTCCTGTCCCCGGAGCAGGCCCAGGGGCGCCCGGCCGGTCCCCCAGCCGACGTGTTCGGCCTCGGTGCCTGCCTGTGGTTCGCCCTCACCGGTGCCAGCCCGATCACCGGAGCCGTCGATGCGGTCGAGCCCGGGGCGGCCATCGCCGCCGCGGCGGCGTTCGCCGGAGCGGGCGCAGCCCGGCCCGCCCTCCCCGATGGCACCGCACCGGGCCTGGTGCGCCTGCTCGCGAGCCTCCTCGACCCCGACCCGCGCCGCAGGCCCCCTGCCGCCGCCGCCCTGCCACTGGCCGCCACCACGGTGGATCGCACGCTCGAGGGGCCACCCGTCGTGCGCCGCCGCCACCGCCGCGCCGTCCTGGTGGCCGCCGCCGTCGTAGTCGGCGGCGCCGGTGCCGGGCTGGTCGCCCGGTCGACGGGCGGGAGCCTGCGCAGCGGCCTGAGGGCCCAGGCCACGGGGGCCGCCGCCATCGACGCCTGCCCGCCCCTCCCCTACCGCTCGGGCTGCGGCGGGCCGGTGGCCCCGAACACCGACGGCCACCGGTGCACCGGCTCGTCGGCCGACTACGACGGAAGGGCCGCCAACGGGTGCGAGGCGACCCCCGACCGCAGGGTCGACGGCGCCCGGATGGCCAGCGACCGCCCGGTCGAAGCCAACCTCGTGCCCGCCACCGACGTCGACACGTTCTCCTTCGTCGTCGCCGACCGGTTCCAGTGGTCGTGCGACGGGCTGGTCCAGGTCACCCTCACCGCCCCGGCCGGCGCCGCCTACCGGCTCGACGTCCTGCAGGGCAGCGAGGCCCTCGGCTCGGCCACCAGCGCCGACGGCCGTCCGGCCACCGTCTCCCTGCCCGAGTCCCGCTGCCTCGACGACGACGGCGCCACCCTGACCGCCCGAGTCAGCCCGGCCGTCGGCTCGCCAAAGGCCGCGTCCTACCGAATCGGCTGGACCGGCTCCTATTAGGGATCCGTGGGCGAAAAGGGACCCCGTAGAGTCGGCCCACCATGCGGCTCGAGGGGAGGGTGGTCGTCGTCACCGGCGGGGCCAGTGGGATCGGGGCGGCGCTGTGCCGGCGGTTCGCCCTCGAGGGACCCGCGGGCGTGGTGGTGGCCGACCTCGACCTGGAAGGCGCCGTCCGCACCACGACCGAGGTGGAGGCCGTCGGAGTCCCCGCCCTCGCCGTCCCGGTCGACGTGGGGCGGGAGGAGGACGTCCGGGCCATGGTGGCGGCGGCGGTTGCCCGGTTCGGCCCCGTCGACGTCCTCTGCCAGAACGCCGGGATCGCCCGGGCCGGAGGCTCCGACGCGCCCGACGCCGACTGGTCCGACAGCTGGTCGGTGAACGTCATGGCCCACGTGTACGGCGCCCGAGCCGTCCTGGGCTCGATGCTGGAGCGGGGCTCCGGGTACCTGGTGCACACCTGCTCCGCCGCTGGCCTCCTCACCAGCCCGGGGGCGGCGCCGTACGCGGTGACCAAGCACGCGGCGCTGGCGTTCGCCGAGTGGCTGGCCGTGACCCACGGCGACCAGGGGGTGCGCGTGTCGGCGCTCTGCCCCCAGGGGGTGAACACCCCGATGCTCCACCCTGTGGGCGGGGTGGGCGGAGTCGGCGAGCTCGGGCGGCGGTCGGTCCGGGCGGCTGGTGAGGTCCTGGAGCCGGACCAGGTGGCCGAGGTCGCCCTGGCCGGCATCGGCGAGGAGCGGTTCCTGCTCCTCCCCCACCCCGAGGTCGCCGAGTACGCCCGGCGCAAGGCCACCGACCCCGACCGGTGGCTGGCCGGCATGCGACGGCTCGTCGCCCAGGCCGCCGGCCGGTGACGGGCGGGTGACCGGCCTGCCGCCCGTCGACCTCGCCGCCTTCGGCCTGCGAGCCGGCGAGGCCGTCCGCTTCCGCCGCGGCGCCCGTGGGCGCTGGCACGTCGGCCGGCTCGAGCGCATCGAGCGCGACGGCAGCATCGGCGTGCGCGACGAGAAGGGCGCAGCTCGCGCCCTGCGGGCCGAGCTGGTGGAGGTGGCGGCGTCCGGCCCCCGAGGCGCCCCAGGCTGGGAGCCGCTGGTGGACCGCATGACCAGGGGCGACCAGCTCGAGCTCTTCTGAAGACCGCAGGCCCGGCGTCCTCAGAGCCCGAACGAGGACCGCATCTCGGCCACGGAGGCTTCTAGCTCGGCCACCCGGTCCTCGAGCTCGGCCAGCCGCACGTCCCTCGGCGGCGGCGCCGCTGGTCGGTCGTCCTCCTCCACCTCCTGGGGCTCGCCGGTCAGGAGGTGGGCCCAGCGCAGCTCCTTCTGACCCAGGCGGCGAGGAAGGCGGACGGTGAGGGGCTCGGGTCGCTCGGCCAGCGACTCGAGCGACCGCTGCACCTCGTCGAGGGTGGCGAAGGTGTGCAGGCGGTCGGAGCGGGCCTTGAGCTCCCCGGGGGTCTGGGGTCCCCGCAGGGCCAGGAGGCACAGGACGGCCCGCTCGGGGTCACCCAGCTCCAGCACCTCGGGAAGGTCGTGGCGGTACTTCTCGCTGCGGCTCCCGTGCGAGGGGTGGACGAACCGGACCATCCCCCGCTCCTTGAGGCGCCCCAGCGCCGAGTCCACCTCGTCAGAGGAGAGCTGGAGGATCGGGGCCCGACCGGTGGTCTGGTTGCACGCGGCCACCAGCGCCTTGGCGGTGAGCGGATAGGTGTCGGGCGTCGTCACCTCCTTCTCGAGGAGGCTGCCGACCACCCTGACCTCGACCGGCGAGAGATCCAATGACATCGCCTCTAGTCCACCACGCCGAGTTGCAGGACGCCTAGCGTGATGAACGGGGGGTGAAACGTCCCCCCGAGGCCCGAATTCTGACCGGATCGCTGGCAATTCCCTTCGACCTCTGCTACGTTTCGCCCCCGTGCACGAAAGACGGTTTGACCGGTCGATCTGCTGGGTAGGTGGGGCCAGGTGACGTTGACACATCCGTCGCCGACCGCACCGGCGTTCGGTGTGGTGGTCCTGCGGGGGGCCGACGACATCGCCGACACCTCACGCCTCGACGCCGAGCTCCACGGAAGGATCGCCGTCGGCACCCAGGTGCTGGTGGTCGACGTCGGGGCGGTGAAGAGGCTCGACGCCAAGGTCCTCGGGGTCATGGCCCGGGCGGGCATCCGCCTCCAGGACGAGCGCTCGGGCTCCCTGGTGCTACGCAACGCCTCGGCCGACCTCGTCAGCCAGCTGCGCGTCATGCGCCTCGACCACCTCTTCGAGCTCGAGATCTGAGACTGAGCTGAGTTGAGCGCTCACAGCCCCAGGGAGCGCCCGATGATCTCCTTCATGATCTCGGTCGTCCCTCCGTAGATCGTGGTGACCCTGGCGTCGGCGAACGCCCGGGCGATGGGGTAGTCCCACATGTAGCCGTAGCCGCCGTGCAGCTGGAGGCACCGGTCGACGACCCGCTGCTGGAGCTCGGTGGACCACCACTTGGCCATCGCCGCCTCCTCGGCCGTGAGGGTGTCGGCGTTCAGCCCCTTGACGCAGTCGTCGAGGAAGGCCTGTCCGATCCGCACCTCGGTGGCGCACTCGGCCAGCACGAAGCGGGTGTTCTGGAACGAGCCGACCGGCTGGCCGAACGCCTGGCGCTCCTTGACGTAGTCGAGGGTCCACCCGAGGGCGGCCTCAGCGGCGGCGATCCCGGCGGCGGCGATCGAGAGCCGCTCCTGGGGGAGGTTGGAGACCAGGTACCGGAAGCCCTGGCCCTCCTCGCCCAGGCGGTTGGCCACCGGGACGTGCACGTCGGTGAAGAACAGCTCGGCGGTGTCCTGGGCGTGGAGGCCCACCTTCTCCAGGTTGCGTCCCCGCTCGAAGCCCCGCATCCCCCGCTCGAGGACCACCAGGCTGATCCCGGCGTGGCGCTGCTGCGGGTCGGTCTTGACCGCGGTGACGACCAGGTCGGCGTTGATGCCGTTGGTGATGAAGGTCTTCGAGCCGTTCACGACGTAGCGGTCGCCGTCGCGGGCCGCCAAGGTCTTCATCGACGCCAGGTCGGACCCGATGCCCGGCTCGGTCATGGCGATGGCGGTGATCAGCTCGCCGGAGACGATCCCGGGCAGCCAGCGCTGCTTCTGCTCGTCGTCGGCCAGGGACAGGAAGTACGGCAGGCAGATGTCGTTGTGCAGCGTGATCCCAAGGCCGCACGCCGCCGCCCCGGCCCGCTGCACCTCCTCTCCGATCACCAGGTTGTTGCGGAAGTCCCGGACCCCCCCACCGCCGAACGCATCGGGCACGTCCATGCCGAGGAACCCCGAGGCCCCCGCCGAGGTGAAGATCTCTCGCGGGACGATCCCCGCCCGGTCCCAGTCCTGGCGGTGGGGCACCACCTCGTTGGCCAGCCATCGCCGGAACGAGGCCCGGAGCTGCTCGTGCTCGTCGTCGAACAGCGACCGCTCCACGCCTGGACGCTACGCCCGGGCCCGCCCACATCCTTGACAACGAATGAGAACGGCTCTAGTTTTCATTCGTGCTCTGGAGGCTCCCCACCAGCCTGCTCGCCTGCTCTGCGCTCGTCCTCGCCGGATGCAGCGGCGACGCGGGGCGCCGCCAGGCCACCGGCGCCACCCCCACCGTGGTGGCCACCACGCCCCAGGTCGCCGACTTCGTCCGCATCGTCGGCGGCGATTCTGTCCGCGTGCACCAGGTGATCCGGCCGGGGACCGACCCCCACGAGTTCGAGCCCTCGCCGGCCGACCAGGAGGCCATCCGCGCCGCCCGGGCCATCTTCGAGAACGGCCTGGGCCTCGAGAGCTGGGTGGCGGGTGCGGTGAGGTCGGCTGGGGCCAAGGCCCCGGTGGTCGACGTCAGCCAGGGCGCCAGCCTGCGCAGGGTGTCCGACGAGGGCGGGGAGACCGACCCGCACATCTGGCACGACCCGGCCAACGCCAAGGTGATGGTGGCCAACGTCGCCCGTGGGCTCGCCACCGCCCTCCCCGAGCGGGCCGCCGACCTCTCGGCCCGAGCCGCGGCCTATGACGCCGAGCTCGACGCCCTCGACGCCGACGTGCGCCGCCAGATCGAGACCATCCCACCGGCCCAGCGGAAGCTCGTCACCAACCACGACGCCCTGGGCTACTTCACCGACCGCTACGGGATCACGCTCGTCGGGTCGGTGATCCCTAGCTTCGACAGCCAGGCCGAGCTGTCCACCAGCCAGCTCTCCGCCCTGGTGTCGACCATCAGGGCCCAGGGGGTGAAGGCGATCTTCGCCGAGACCTCGCTGCCGGCCAAGACGGCGGAGACGGTGGCCAAGGACGCCGGCGTGAAGATCGTGGCCGGCGACGACGCCCTGTACGCCGACTCCCTTGGCCCGGCCGGCTCCGACCGTGACACCTACCTCAAGATGATGCGCCACAACACGAGGCAGCTGGTGGCCGGCCTTGGCTGAGACCGGGGACCCCGCAGGCCCCACGCTCCGCCTCCAGGGCCTGGCCGCGGCCTACGGCCGCGACGTCGTGCTCGAGGGCGTCACCGGGTCGGTCGAGCCGGGCGGCTCGCTGGCGCTCATCGGCCCCAACGGAGCCGGCAAGTCGACGCTCATCAGGTCCATCCTCGGCCTGGTCCCCACCGTGGCCGGCACGGTCGAGGTCCTGGGCACGACGCCCGAGCGTGCGAGGGGCCGGGTGGCCTATGTGCCGCAGGCCGACACCCTCGACCCCCAGTTCCCGGTCGATGCCCTCCAGGTCGTGCTCATGGGCCGCTACCGCCAGGTGGGCTGGCTCCGCCGGCCGGGCCGACGGGACCGGGAGGCGGCCCGCGATGCCCTCGAGCGGGTGGGCTTGGCCGACCGGGCCGGCTCCCGCTTCGGCACGCTGTCGGGAGGACAACGCCAGCGGGTGCTGCTGGCCCGGGCCATCGCCCAGGAGGCCAGGCTGCTGCTGCTCGATGAGCCCTTCAACGGCGTCGACTCGACCACCACCGAAGTGGTGCTCAACGTCCTCGCCGCCCTGCGGGCCGACGGCGTGGCCCTGGTGATGGCCACCCACGACCTCTCCATCGCCCACCTCGCCTGCGGCGAGGCCTGCCTCCTCAACCGCCAGCAGGTGGCCTTCGGGCCGATCGAGACCGCCCTCACCCCCGACGCGCTGCGAGCCACCTACGGCGGCACGGCCATGGTGCTGGCCAGCGGGTCCACGATCATCAGCGCCGGCTAGCGCGCCGTCGTGCTCGACCTGCTGGTCGACCCGTTCCGGTCGCCCTACATGCTGCGGGCGCTGGCCCAGGTGCTGCTGCTCGCCGTGCTGGGTGGCCTGGTCGGCGTCCACGTGCTGCTGCGGCGCCTGGCCTTCGTCACCGAGGCCCTCCAGCACACGGTCTTCCCCGGCATCGCCGCCGCCTTCCTCCTGGGCCAGAACCTCCTGCTCGGCGCCCTCGCCGCCGCCCTGGCCACCGTGGTGCTGCTCGTCCTCACGACCAGGTGGCCGTCCCGGGCCGGCCGGGCCAGGACCCGACCGGGCCAGCTGCGCCGTCTCGACCGACTCGATCAGGACGGCGTCCTCGCCCTCCTGACCGCCACGGCCTTCGCCGCCGGGGTGGTCCTGGTGAGCCGGGGCCGAACCTTCCAGCACGACCTGACCGTCCTGCTCTTCGGCCGCATCCTGGCCGTGGACGGGCGGCAGCTGGTGGAGACGGCGGTGCTGGCCGTCGCCTGCACGGTCACGCTCCTGCTGCTCCACAAGGAGCTGGTGCTCCTGGCCTTCGACGAGCAGGGCGCTCTGGCCCTGGGCTACCGGCCGGCCCTGTTGGAGGTGGTCCTGAACGTGGTGATCGCCCTCGTCGTGGTGGCCGCCATCCGCTCCGTCGGGTCGGTGCTCGTGGTCGCCTTCGTGCTGACGCCGGCGGCGGCCGCCCGGTCGGTCACGAGGTCGGTCGGCGGGGCCATGGCCGCCGCCGTCGCCTTCTCCGCCCTCTGCGGGTGGCTCGGCCTGGCGCTCAGCTTCGAGCTGTCGGTGGACCACGGGGTCGACCTGGCCTCCGGCGCCACCATCGTCGTGGTGATGACGGTGGGCTTCCTCCTCGCCGTGGTCACCGGAGCTGCCCGCCGTCTCCTCGGCCGGCGCAGGTCGGCGGCCGCCGCCTCCGCCACGGCGGTCCCGGCGGGGTGAGCGCCGTCCTCGACAGTCTCGGCCAGCCCTTCTTCGACCGTGCCCTCCTCGAGGCCGTGCTCGTCGGCGGGATGTCGGGCGTCGTCGGCGTCCACGTGCTCTTGCGCCGCCTCCCCTTCTTCGTGGTGGCCATGAGCCACGCCACGTTCCCGGGTGTGGTCCTGGCCTCGATCGCCGGCGTCAGCCTCTTCCTCGGCGGGACGATCTTCGGGCTGCTGGTCGTGGTGCTCCTCGTCGTCCTCGGCCTCCAGCGGTCGGTCGACGACACCAGCCTCGTCGGCGTGGTGCTCGCCGGCTCGTTCGCCACGGGCATCCTGCTCCAGTCGGCCCGGTCGGGCGGCTCCAAGGAGCTGTCGGCCTTCCTGGTGGGCTCCATCCTGACGGTGACGCCGTCCGACCTGGTCACCACCGCCGCAGTGGGGGTGGCCGTCCTGGCCGCCCTCGGGCTGGCCCACAAGGAGCTGGTGCTCACCGCCTTCGACCCCGCGGCCGCCGCCGCCGCCGGCTACCGCCTCCGCCTCGTCGAGCTCGGCGTCCTGGCGCTGGTCACCGTGGCCCTCGTGACCACGATCCCCGCCGTCGGCACGCTGCTGGCGGTGGCCCTGCTCACGGTCCCGGCGCTCACCGCCCGGCTGTGGACCGACCGCATCCCGCTCGCCATGCTCGTCGCCGCCGCCCTGGGCGCCGCCTCCGGCGTCGTCGGGCTCGGCCTCAGCGCCACCTACGACATCGCCGCCGGGGGCGCCATCGCCCTCACCGCCGCAGGTGCCTTCGCAGCATCGTTCCTGCTCACGCTGCCCCGGGGTCGCCGGTCCTTCGTGCGGTGACAGGAGGCTTTTGCCGGGTCGCCGAATGGCCTTAGCGGAAGACCCGCTTCTACCCTGCCGCCCGTGTTCCGGAGGATGCCGAGCCCAAGATCCCGCCTCAGGCCCCGGCCGACCCCGCAGACCACACCATGACGTCGGGCTGGCGGACCTCGCCGTGGTTGCGCGCCGCGGCCTCGGCCGCGGTGCTCCTGACCGTCGGGTGCGGGGGCGGGGGCGGCGGGGGGACCTCGGGCGGCTGTCGCTCCTTTGACAGGCTCGCCTCGGCGGACCCGAAGGACGACGACCCGAGGGCTGCTGC
>JBKJUI010000442.1:0-15516 GCA_046590775.1 Acidimicrobiales bacterium | reverse complement strand
GAGACCGTGCCCCGGGTGACGTGGCGCTGGATGTCACGGGCCATGGCCACGTGCTCGGTGCCGTCGACCTCGAGGGTTAGCACGGCGTTGATCCCGTGGTCGCCTCGCAGGGCGGTTCGCAGCTCGCGGGCGTTGACCGCCAGCGGCGTCGGCGTGGTGCCCCGGCCGTAGAGGACACCGGGGATCTTCCCCGCCGCCCGCAACCGGTTGGTGGACCGGGACCCGAGGGTCCGGCCAGTCTCGGCAACAAGGCGCGACGACATGCTGAGCAGGCTCCTGAGAGATGGCGCGCCTGGACTCGACGCGGAGGACCGGTTGACGCTAGCAGCAGGGCTGCCTTGGTGCCCGTCGGGGGTAGGAGGGCGGCCACGGCTAGCTCTGGTTGTCGCCTCCGAAGATCTCGCTGACCGATCGGTCCTCGAACACGGCGTCGATGGCCGAAGCCAGCAGGGGGGCGATCGACACCACCTCGAGGGTCTCGAGCTGCTTCTCGCTCGGGATCGGGAGGGTGTCGGTGACGATCACCCTGGAGATCCTCGAGTTCTTGAGGCGGTCGACGGCCGGGCCGGACAGGACGCCGTGGGTAGCCATGGCCCAGACCTCGGTGGCCCCCCGCTCGACCAGCGCGTCGGCGGCGGCGCAGATGGTGGAGGCCGTGTCGATCATGTCGTCGATGACCACGCACAGCTTCCCGGTCACCGCCTCCTCGCCCATGACGCCCCGGGCCTCCACCGATCCGATGGAGCGCTTGTCACGCCGCTTGTAGACCGCGGCCATGTCGACGCCGACCCGCTTGGCCGCCTGCTCGGCCACCTTGGTGCGGCCGGTGTCGGGAGCGACGATGACGTAGTCGCCGGTGGCGTTCTCCTTCAGGTGGTCGAGGAGGACGTACATGGCCGTGAGGTGGTCGACCGGGCCGTCGAAGAAGCCCTGGATCTGGCTGGAGTGCAGGTCGACGGACATGAGCCGGTCGGCGCCGGCCGCGGTGAACAGGTCGGCCACCAGCTTGGCGGTGATCGGCTCGCGCCCCTGAGACTTGCGGTCCTGGCGGGCGTAGCCGTAGTAGGGCATGACTGCGGTGATCCGCTTGGCCGAGGCCCGCTTGGCCGCGTCGATCATGATCAGCTGCTCCATGATCGCGGTGTTCACCGACTGCTCGGGCGTGTGGGCGTGGGTCTGGACGATGAAGATGTCGGAGCCCCGCACGTTCTCCCCCAGGCGGCAGCGCAGCTCGCCGCTGGGGAAGTCGACCAGGTTCGGCTCCCCCAGCTTTACGTTCAGGTGCCTGGCCACCTGCTCGGCCAGCGGCCGGTGGCTCCGTCCCGAGTACACCTGGAGAGTCCGCTTCGGGGTGATCTCCATCGGCACGGGCATGGCCTCCAGCTGGGCTTCAAGGGTGTGTCAGGCGTCGGGGTTGACGACCAAGTGTGACCCGGTGACAGCGTCGGCCGCCACCGAGCTTCCGGGCTGCAGCACGACGTACGGGCCCACCCGCGCCCCCGCCCCGACGACGGCCTGACGGCCGACCACGTGCTCGACGACGGCGCCGGGCCCGATCTGGCAGTCGACCAGCCGGGTGTCGGGGCCCACCTCGGCGCCGGCATCGATGGTCGTGCGCCCCTGCAGGATCGTTCCGGGGAAGAGGGTGACGTCGGCGGCCAGCTCGACCGTGGTGTCGAGGTAGGTGCGCTCCGGGTCGATCATGGTGACCCCCCGCCGCATCCACCGCTCGTTGATGCGGTCCCGCAGCTCGGCCTCGGCGGCGGCCAGCTGGGCCCGGTCGTTGACGCCGGCGCCCTCGATCGGGTCGTCCATCACCATCGAACCCACCTTGTAGCCGGCCTTCGCCAGCACCTCGATCGTGTCGGTCAGGTAGTACTCGCCCTGGGCGTTGGCCGGGGTGAGCCGGCGGAGGGTGGGCGCCAGGAGGCTGCGCCGGAACACGTAGATGCCGACGTTGACCTCGTCGATGGCCGCCTCCTCGGCGGTGGTGTCCTTCTGCTCGACGATGCGGGCCACGTTGCCGTTGCGGCCGCGCACGATCCGCCCGTACCCGGTCGGGTCGGGCAGCCGGGCGGTGAGGACGGTGGCCGAGCTGTTCTCGGCTCGGTGCCGGCGCACGAGCGCAGCCAGCGTCGGCGGCCGGAGCAAGGGCGTGTCGCCTGGGAGCACGATGAGGTCGGCCTCGTCCTCGCTGGAGGCGTCGTCGTCGGCGCCGGCGAAGGCGGTCATGGCCACGCTCACCGCGTCGCCGGTGCCGGCCTGCACGGTCTGCTCGACGAACTCGACGGCCAGCCCCGGCGGCGCCTGCTCGTTCAGGGCCTTGCTGACCCGGTCGGCGGCGTGCCCGATGACCATGACGGCCCGCTCGATGTCGAGCTCGACCAAGGCGTCGAGGACGTGGAGCACCATGGGTCGGCCGCACAGCCGATGCAGGGGCTTGGGCCGGGTCGAGCGCATCCTCGTGCCCTCGCCAGCGGCGAGGACGACGGCTGAGAGCGGGCGCATGGAACAGGTCTACCTCGCAGGTCGTCCCTGAGCGTGGACAGGCTCGGGGGCAGCGGATCGAACGCTGATAACGAGAACCAAAATCTCGTGTCCTGCCATTTGGACGACCCCCGAAGGGCCAGGCGAGCGTACCGGTGAAGGCCCGCACTGCGGACCCCGTTGCCGATCCTCAGCCCGCCGCCGCCGCCGCGTTGGCCCACTTCCGGGCCCTGGAGAAACCAGAAGTGGGCAGACTCGTCACTTGCCTGCGGCGCGGCGCTGCCACCGGGTCTTCTTCAGCATCTTCTTGTGCTTCTTCTTCCGCATCCGCTTGCGACGCTTCTTGATCAGGGAGCCCATGAAGGGCCGACGCTACCCTGCCCGCCTTCCCCGCTCCCAGGCCGCACCACGACCAGGCCCTCCCTCTCGAAGGCTCCCTCGACGAACCAGGTTCCGCCGCTGCCGGCCAGCACCGGGGTCAGGCCGGTGACCTCGCCGAGGCGATCCCGCCAGCGGGCCAGCTCGGGCGCCACCGCCAGCGCCGCCGGCTCGAGGTCGTTCACCCCGTCGCCGGACGGGCCGCCGAGCTCGTCCCAGGCCCGGTACACCGCAGGGGTGGAGACGGCGACGGGCGGGGTCAGCAGGGTCCAGGCTCGGCCGGCGAGGTCGGCGAGAGGCAGCGGGTCGACCAGCTCGCCCACACCCCGGACCCGGGCCCGACCGCCCAGCAGGCAGAACGGGACGTCGGCGCCGAGGGCTGCCGCAAGGGCGAGGTCGGTGACGCCGGCCCAGCGCAGCACGCAAGCCGCGTCGGCCGAGCCGCCGCCCAGGCCGGCCCCGCTCGGGATGCGCTTCTGCAGCCGCACCCGTGCTGTTCGGCCGACCGCCCGGAGGGCGCGGCTGACGAGGTTGTCCGGGCCGCTCGTCACGTCGGCGGCGGCGCCCACGAGGTCCAGGCCGTCGCCGTCGGAGAAGGTCAGACGGTCGGCGAGGTCGAGCGCCACCATCTCGGCGTCCAGGAGGTGATAGCCGTCCTGGCGGACACCGGTCACCCGGAGCGAGAGCGTGAGCTTGGCCGGCGCCAGGAGGGTGGTCGGACTCACGGCGAGAACGCGGCCAGGCGCCCCCAGGCGTCGACGTCGAGCTCTTCGGCCCGGGCCGTCTCCGGCACGTCGGCGGCGGCGAACGAAGCAGGGTCGACCACGCCGGCCAGGGCGCCGCGCAGCATCTTGCGGCGGTGGGCGAACCCGGCGCCGACCACCTGGAACAGGCGGCCGTGGTCCACCACCGAGGGAGCCACCGCGGGCCCGTCGGGGCGGCGGACGATGCGGACCAGGGCAGAGTCGACGTTGGGCCGCGGCACGAAGACCGACGGCGGCACCTTGCCCACCACCTTCGCCGTGGCCCAGTAGCGAACCTTCACCGACACCGCCCCGTACGGCCCCGCACCCGGCCTGGCGGCCAGGCGCTCACCCACCTCGCGCTGCACCATGACGAGCAGGTCGGCGATGGCAGGCACGCCGTCGAGCAGGTCGCACACGAGCGGCGTGGCGATGTTGTAGGGAAGGTTGGCCACCAGGTGCCATGCCGTAGCGTCGCCCAGAAGGTCCGGCCAGTCGAGCCCCATGGCGTCACCCTCGACCACCCGGACACCGGCCGCCTCGACCACCGACCGAAGGACCGGGAGGAGGTGGCGATCGAGCTCGATGGCCGTGACCTCGGCGCCGGTCTCGGCCAGGGCCAGCGTCAGGCTGCCAAGCCCAGCTCCCACCTCCACCACATGGTCACCGGGGCCCACCCCGGCCAGGCGGGCGATGCGGCGCACCGTGTTCGGGTCGGCGACGAAGTTCTGGCCCAGGGCGCGGCTCGGCCTGAGCCCGTTCGCCTCGAGCAGCCCGAGGACCTGGCCCCGACTCAGCGTCACGGCGTCCCGGCGTCACGGCGGAGTCGTTGCGGCAGGGGGAGAGCCGGGCGTCCAGCGCGCCCCCTGCCCACTACCGCAGGCCGAGCCGGCGGGAGCAGTCCGGCCAGGGCGACCAGCCCTGGGCCGCGTGCAGCCGCTTCGCCGCCGCCAGCTGCCGCTCGCGCGTGTGCTCGTTCGGGAGGCCCGGCTCGCCGACGCTGCGCCACGTCGGTGCGCTGAACTGCCAGTAGCCGTAGTACGGCGCCCCGCCGTCGTTGGTGTTGCTCGACTCGCACTGAGCCAGGCGGTCCCACGACGCGTCGGCGGCCGAAGGAGCGGGAGCTGGTGCCGGCGCCGGCGCCGGCGCGACCCTGGGGGCAGCCGATGGGGGCGCTGGCGCTGGCGCTGGCGCCGCCGCCGCCGCCTTGGCCGCCGCTGTCGCCCTGGCGGCCGCCGTGGCTGCCGCAGCCGTCGCAACCGGCCCCGCGGCAACGGCGGGAGCCTTGGCCTTCGGCTTGGGCTTGGGCTTGGTCGAAGCCGCAGCCTTGGAGGCCGCGGCCGGCTTGCTCTTCGGCTTGGCGATGATGGACAGGCTCGCCTCCGCCGGCCCGTCGGTCGTGCCGTCGGCGACCCCCTCCTCGACGGCAACGTCAGCATCGGCAGCCGGGACGAAGGCCTCATCCTCATCGGCTGCGGCGGAGCCCTCTGGCGGCCCTGCGGCGAGCACCACCTCCTCCACGGCCCGGGAGACCCCCCGTGGCGCAGAGAGCGACAGGGGGACCAGGAGCACCGCCCCGCACATGAGCAGGGCGAGGGCGGGCTTGCGAACGGTGGGTGCGGGGCTGCTGGGCAGGGCGTGAGCCTCCTGCTCGGGGACGGGGCACCAGCCAGCGAGCGCGCGGCGGAACAACGCAATCACTCGGGCGGTGCCGGCAAACCTACCGAGAGTGAGGCGAAGGGTGCAAAACCCGACGACCCTCTTCCGGCAGGCGGAAGAGGCGCCGGGCGTTCGCCGCCGTGGTTCGTTCGATCTCGTCGACCGCCTCACCCCGGGCGGCGGCGACCGCAGCGCCGACCACCGGCACCCAGGCCGGGGTGTTGGCCCGGCCCCGGTGCGGCACGGGCGCCAGGTAGGGGGCGTCGGTCTCGACGAGGAGGCGGTCGGGCGGGCAGAGGGCGGCCGAGGCCCGCACCTCGGGCGCTCCGGGGAAGGTGGCGATCCCACTGAAGCTGAGGTGGCCACCGACGTCCAGCGCCCTCCTGGCCTCGTCGGGGCCCCCGGTGAAGCAGTGGAAGACCGTGCGCTCGGGGACCCCGACCTCGGCCAGGACGGCGAAGGTGTCGTCCCAGGCCGAACGGGTGTGGATCACGAGGGCCAGGTTGCGCTCGGCGGCCCAGCCCACCTGCTCGGCGAAGGCCGCCCGCTGCACGTCCCGTGGCGAGTGGTCGTAGTGGTAGTCGAGCCCGCACTCCCCCACGGCCACGACCCGGGGCTGGTCGAGGAGGTCGGCGACGGTGTCCGTGCCGTTCTTGGCGTCGTGGGGGTGGAGCCCGACCGTGGCCCACACGTCGGGGTGGCGGGCGGCCACGTCGATCCCGGCCAGTGACTGGGCCCGGTCGGTGCCGACGGTGACGAACGCCGTCACCCCGGCGGCGCGAGCGTCGTCGAGCGCGCCCTCGTCGATGCTGAAGCGGCCCTCGTCGTACGGCACGTGGCAGTGCGAGTCGACCCAGCCCATCGACGGCCTCAGCCGGCCTTGTCCTCGAGGCGGGCCAGCTCCTCGTCGACCACCGACGGGTCGAGCTTGGGGAACACCGGGGTGGGCGCGGCCAGCGGGGTGCCAGGGACGATCGGCACCCGGGCCCACGTGGCCGAGGCGGCGGCGTGGTCGCCGGTGAGGATCGGGTACGACGGCCCGCCCTCCTCGTCGACCTCGACCAGCTCCGGCATCGACGACCACGTGCCGGCGCGACCCAGCTGCTCGTGCACCTTCTGCGAAGAGTGGGGGAGGAACGGGGTGAGGAGGGCCTTGGCGTCGTCGACCACCTGCAGGGCGACGTGGAGCACCGTGGCCATGCGTGCCGGATCGGACGTCCGCAACTTCCACGGCTCGGTGTCGGAGAGGTACTTGTTGGCGGCGAACACGACCTCCATGGCCTTGCCGATCGCCGCCTTCTGCCGGCTCCTGGCCAGCAGGCCGCCCACCTCGGCGAAGCCGGCCTCGGCCGTGGCCAGCACGGTGTGGTCGATGTCCAGCAGCTCGCCGGCCTCGGGGATCGCCCCCAGGTTCTTGGCGGTCATCGACACGGTGCGATTCACCAGGTTGCCCCAGGCGGCGACCAGCTCCTCGTTGTTGCGACGCACGAACTCGGCCCAGGTGAAGTCGGTGTCCTGGTTCTCGGGGCCGGCGATGGCCAGGTGGTAGCGCAGCGGGTCGGGGCCGTAGCGGGCCAGGACGTCGCGCACGTAGATGACCACGCTCCTCGACGAGCTGAACTTCCGCCCCTCCATGGTGAGGTACTCACTCGACACGACCTCGGTCGGCAGGTCGAGCGTGCCGAGGGCCCCCGGCTCGCCGCCGCGGCTTCCCCTTCCGCCGTAGCCCAGCAGGAGGGAGGGCCAGATGACGGTGTGGAAGACGACGTTGTCCTTGCCCATGAAGTAGTAGGAGCGGGCGTCGGGCGACTGCCACCAGGCCCGCCAGGCGTCGGGCTCGCCCTTGCGCCGAGCCCACTCGATCGACGCCGACAGGTAGCCGA
Source organism: Acidimicrobiales bacterium (assembly GCA_046590775.1). Taxonomy (GTDB): domain Bacteria; phylum Actinomycetota; class Acidimicrobiia; order Acidimicrobiales; family JAUJNH01; genus JAUJNH01. The sequence continues at coordinate 8,366 of JBKJUI010000442.1, read as the reverse complement.
TGACCGCGTCGAACCACACGTAGAGGCGCTTGTCGGGCCGGTCCCATCCGTCGAGCGGGATGGGGACCCCCCAGTCGATGTCGCGGCTGATGGCCCGGGGCTTCAGGTCGGGGAGCAGGTTCGTGGAGAAGGCCAGCACGTTCGGCCGCCAGTCGGTGCGGCTCGACAGCCAGCTGCCCAGGGCGTCGGCGAAGGCGGGCAGGTCGAGGAACAGGTGCTCGGTCTCGACGAACTGCGGGACCTCACCGTTGATCTTGGAACGGGGGTTGATGAGATCGGTCGGGTCGAGCTGGCGCCCGCAGCTGTCGCACTGGTCGCCGCGAGCCCCGTCGTAGCCGCAGTGGGGACACGTCCCCTCGATGTAGCGGTCGGGCAGGGTGCGGCCGGTTGACGGCGAGATGGCGCCCGTGGCCGTGCGAGGCTGGATGTAGCCGTTGCGGTACAGGCCGAGGAACAGCTCCTGCACCACCTTCTCGTGGTTCCGGGTGGTCGTGCGGGTGAACAGGTCGTAGGCCAGGCCCAGGCCCTGCAGGTCCTCAGCGATCACCCGGTTGTAGCGGTCGGCCAGCTCTCGGGGCCCGACCCCCTCCTGGTCGGCCTGCACCAGGATCGGGGTGCCGTGCTCGTCGGTGCCGCTCACCATCAGCACCTGGTCGCCGGTCATCCGGTGGTAGCGGCTGAAGACGTCGGACGGCACGCCGAAGCCGGCGACGTGGCCGATGTGACGGGGACCGTTGGCGTAGGGCCACGCCACGGCGGTGAGGATGGGCCGAGGGGCGATGGCGCGACCCTAGCGACGTCCTCCGGACTGGCCCTGTGCGTTCCGCTCTCCGGGGCCGCTCGGGCCCTGTGCCTTCCGCTCTGTCGGGCCGCTCGGGCCCTTGCGGGTGGCAGCGTAGGCCCGGTTGCGGGAGACGTTCAGGCTGCGGGCCACCTCGGCGGCGGCGTCACGGGCCGAAAGGCCGGCGGCCAGGGCCTCGGCCACCGCCGTCTCCACCGCCTCGTCGTCGACCGGGACCGGGTCGGCGCCGGCGACGACCAGCACGTGCTCGCCCACCGCCTCCCGCCCCTCTGCCCGGGCGGCGGCGTCGCCCAGACGGCCCCGCCACACCTCCTCGTGGAGCTTGGTCAGCTCGCGGGCCACGGCGCAGGCTCGATCGGGGCCGCAGGCCGCGGCGAGGTCGGCCAGGGTGGCCGCCACACGGTGCGGCGCCTCGAACAGCACCGTCGTCCGGTCGTCGGCGGCGACGGCGGCCAGCCGGCGGCCCCGCTCGCTGCCCTTGCGCGGCAGGAACCCCTCGAAGCAGAAGCGCCGGGTGGCGAGCCCGGAGACGACGAGGCCGGCCACGGCAGCCGAGGGCCCCGGGACGACCTCGATGACGTGGCCGGCGCCGGCGGCGGCCCGCACCAGCCGCTCACCCGGGTCGGAGATGCCCGGCAGGCCGGCGTCGGTGATGACGGCGACGACCTTTCCCTCGCCGAGCCAGTGCACCACGAGTTGGGCCTGCTCCAGCTCGTTGTGCTCGTGCACCGCCACGAGGCGGGCGGGTCGGAGCCCGGCGTGGGTCAGCAGCCTGCGACTGTGCCTGGTGTCCTCACAGCACACGACGTCGGCGGTCCGCAGCGTCTCGACCGCCCGGGGCGAGAGGTCGCCAAGGTTCCCGATCGGCGTGGCCACCAGCACGAGCCGGCCAGCGCTCTGTGTCTCCCGCCGCAGATCGGGACTCGCTGACCGCCTCCCTTCCCTCGTCGCCTCCCCCGGCTCGCCTGAAGGCTCGCCTCCTCCGCTCCTCAGTCCAGACAGGCGACGCTCACCCCTCACCGGCTCGCTCGCTTCGCTCACAGGACCTCCTCGAGGGCGGCCAGGAAGGTGCTGTTCTCCCGGGGCGTGCCGACGGTCACCCGGAGGCACCCGTCGAGCCGGGGCCACGACGAGCAGTCGCGGACCAGGATCGACCGGTCGAGCAGCCCCTGCCAGACCTCACGGCCGGCGCGGGAGCGGGGCCGGAAGAGCACGAAGTTGGCCTCGGACGGCCACAGGTCGACGGGCAGCAGGGCCAGCGCGTCGCTGAGCCGCTCGCGCTCGGCGACGAGCAGTGACACCCGCTGCTCCATCTCGTCGGTGTAGCGCAGCGCCACCCGGCCCGCCACCTGCTTCACGGCGTCCACGTGGTACGGAAGCGCGGCCTTGTCCCAGAGGGCGGCGACCACGCGTTCGGGGCCGAGGAGGTAGCCCAGCCGGGCGGCGGCCATCGACCACGTCTTCGAGAACGTGCGGGTCACGACGATCGGGACGTCGTCGTCGACCATGCCCTCGGCCGACCACGAGGCGAACTGGGCGTAGGCCTCGTCCACCACCGCCAGCCCGGGCGCCAGGCGCAGGACCTCCTCGACCACGTCCTTCGGCTCGACGCGACCCGTGGGGTTGTTGGGCGAGCACAGGAAGGTCACCTCGGGCCGGGCCGCGGCCAGGACCCTCCGAACCTCGTCCAGCGGCAGGGTGAAGTCGTCGGCCCGCTCGCCGACGGCCACGGCGGTGCCGGTCATCCGGGCGATGGTGCCGTGCATGGCGTAGGTGGGCTCGAAGACCGCGGCGGTGCGGCCGGGCCCGCCATAGGCGAGGAGGAGGCACTGCAGCACCTCGTTGGAGCCGTTGGCCACGAAGACCTGCTCAGGGCGCACCCCGTGGAGGCGGGCCAGGTCGGCCCGCAGGTCGGTGCAACCCCGATCGGGGTAGCGGTGGAAGGCCACCGAGCCCATCGCCTCGGCCAGCGCGGCCACGAACTCGGCCGGCGGGGGCAGGGGGGACTCGTTCGTGTTGAGCCGGACGTCGACCTGGACCTGGGCCGAGTGGTAGCCGGCCATCACCCCGAGGTCGTCGCGCAGCGGCGGGAAGGCGGCCATCAGCGGGGCCCGCGCAGCCGCACGGACTGGGCGTGGGCGTGCAGCCCCTCGGCGTCGGCCAGCGCGGCGACGTGAGGGGCGAGGCGCTCGAAGGCCTGGCCGTCGGCCGAGACGACGTGGACGGTCTTGACGAAGTCGTCGACCCGGAGGGCCGAGGAGAAGCGGGCCGAGCCGTAGGTGGGCAGCACGTGCGACGGCCCGGCCACGTAGTCCCCCAGGCTGGCGGCGCCGTACATCCCGGTGAAGACGGCGCCGGCGTGGCGGACGAGGGGAAGGAGGAGCTCGGGGTCGGCCACCAGCAGCTCGAGGTGCTCTGGGGCGATCAGGTTGGACACCTCGATGGCCTGGGTCGCGTCGCGGCACAGCACCGCGTGACCGCCCTCCCGCAAGGTGCTCTCGATGTCGGCCCGCCGCGGCTGCTCGGCCAGGAGCCGGTCGAGGGCGTCACTGATGGCGGCCAGCGCCTCCTCCTCCCACGTGACCAGCCAAGCCAGTCCGTCGGGCCCGTGCTCGGCCTGCACCAGCACGTCGATCGCCGCCCACGTGGGGTCGGTGGTGGCGTCGGCCACGACCACGACCTCGCTCGGCCCGGCAAAGGCGCTGGGCACCCCGACCCGACCCTCGCCGGCCACCTCGCGCTTGGCCACGGCGACGTAGACGTTGCCGGGACCCACGATCACGTCGACGGCCGGGATGCTGGCCGTGCCGTAGGCCAGGGCGCCGACGGCCTGCGCCCCGCCCACGCGGTACACCTCGTCGACGCCGGCCACCGCCGCCGCCGCCAGGGTCTCGACCGGCAGCCGGCCGTCCCGACCGGGAGGGCAGACGAGGACGACCTCGTCGACGCCGGCCCCGGTGGCGGGCCCGGCGGTCATGAGCACGGTACTGGGGTAGATGGCCCGACCGCCCGGCACGTAGCACCCGGCCCGCTCGACCGGCCGCCGCAGCTCGCGCAGGACCAGGCCCCGGTCCTCGGTGCGGGTGTCGCCCCGCAGCTGGTGCCGGTGGTGGTCGACGATGTTCGCCCACGCCGCCTCGAGCGCGGCCCGCAGAACCGGCGACACCGCCTCGAGCGCCGCCTTCATCTCCTCGGCGGGCACCCGCAGCGGGTCGGGCCGCACCCCGTCGAAGCGCTCGGTGAGGTCGAGCAGCGCGGCATCCCCCCGGGCGCGGACGTCCTCGAGGATGGCCCGCACGGCAGCGACCGGCGCGGAGCCTCCGACCTCGGGTCGAGGCAGCAGGGGCCGGAGGTCGCCGTCGGCGTCCCGCAGGTCGAGTCGGGTCAGCATGGCGTTCCCCTAAGCCTACCGGTGGCGCCCTTTCGGCTCTGGCAGCATTCCGGGGTGCCCGAGACGCCCTCCGTCGCCGTCCTGGCGAGCATCGCCGCCACCCTCGACGACCTGAAGGCCCGGGTGGTAGAGACGGCGACGGCCTTCGCCGCCGCCGGGGAGGAGTCCAAGGCCGGCGAGCTCTACGAGGTGGAGCGCAGCCTCCTGCAGGCCTCCCGCCGCATGAACCGCCTGCTGCGCCCCTGACCCCTCACCTCAGCGGCGAGCCACCACGGTGCGGGCGTCGCCGGCGGCGGAGACCACGACCACCTGGCGGCCGGCCGTCAGCTCAGCCACGGTGGCGGCGCCCTTCACCTTGGTGGCGGCCACGACCCTCACGGTGACGGTCGGGCCGTCGGGGCGCTGCACCGAGATGGAGTCGGCCGAGGCCGCGGTGACCTGGCCGCGATCGACGATCACCGTCTCCCACTGCCCCTCGGCCCCCTGCTTCGGCACGACCACCTCGGCGTGACCCGCCCGCCCGAGGCCGAACGGCATCCCCTTCCCCTTCCCCTTGCCCCTGCCCTCGTCCTTGCCTCGGCCGCCCGGCTGGATGCCCAGCTGGGCGGCGCACTCCTTCACCGCCGACTTCCTGTCGGTGCCGGCATCGACCTTCGGCTTCACGCAGGCCTGCAGCTCCTGGCCCTTGCCTTCCGGCGGCACCCCCGGCTGCGGGTCGGTGGCCAGGGCGAGCACCGCCTCGTCGAGCTCGAACGCAGCACGATCGGGCGGGGCGGCGGCGGCCAGGGCGGCGCCGGCCACGCCGAGGACGAGGATGGCGGCGACGGCCACCCCGAGGATGCGCTTGGTCATGCCGCAAGGGTGCCACCGGCAGATGAGGCACGGGCGCGGTTCCTGTTAGGGATCTGTGAGGGCTGCTCCCCGCCGGCGTCGTCGCGGGGCGGCCAGCACCTGGGACGAGGGGCAGATGTCGTTGAGCACGCAGGCGGAGCATGCGGGCGTCCGGGCCAGGCAGACCCTGCGGCCGTGGAGGATGAGCCGCAGGGAGAACAGCCCGCGCTCGGCGGCCGGCACCATCGGGTTCAGCTCGGCCTCGACCTTGACCGGGTCGTCCTGGGCGGTGAGGCCGAGCCGCCTGGAGAGCCGCAGGACGTGGGTGTCGACCGGCAGGCCCGGTCGATCGAAGGACACGCTGAGCACCACGTTGGCCGTCTTACGGCCCACGCCCGGCAGGGTGACGAGGTCGGCCATCCGCGACGGCACCTCGCCCTCGTAGCGCGCGACCAGGGTGGAGGCCATGCCGAGGAGGCTGCGGGACTTGGACGCGAAGAAGCCGGTCGACCGGATGAGCTCCTGCAGCTCGAGCGGGTCGGCGCCGGCCAGGGCCGCGGCGTCGGGGTAGCGGGCGAACAGGTTCGGAGTGACCGAGTTGATCAACTTGTCCGTGCTCTGGGCGGAGAGGATGGTGGCCACGAGCAGCTCGAACGGGTTGCTGTGGTCCAGCTCGCAGAGGTCCTTCGGCGTGCCGGGGTGCTCGACGGCCAGGCGGCGGTGCACCTCCCGGGCTCGCCCGGCCGGTGTACGAGGTCGGGCCATGGCACGTGGCAGCCTACGAGTCGTGCACGAGCTCGAGGTGAAGCGGCGACTGGACGGCGACGAGGTGGGCGCCGTCCAGGTGCTCCTCGACTCGGCCACCCACCACGACGGCCACCACGCCCTCGGCGAGCACCAGTGGCTGGACCTCCTGCACGGTGGCCGGGCCGGCTTCGCCGGGATCGTGGCCACCCTCCCGGGCCACGCCCACCCGATCGGCTACGCCCAGGTGAGCCGTTCCGAGACGATGGACGACGACTGGTCGCTGGAGCTGGTCATCGCCCCCCACCACCGCGAGGATGAGTCGATCGCCTCCGAGCTGATGGAGGAGGCCCTGGCCCTGGTCAGGCGCGAGGGCGGGGGGCGGGTGAACCTCTGGGTCTCCAAGCCCCAGCCGTGGCACGACCGGGTGGCCGCCGCCCACGGGCTCCGACGTGACCGCGACCTCTACCAGCTCCGCCGCCCCCTGCCGACCGACCTCCCCTCCGACCTCGACTGGCGCCCGTTCGAGCCCGGCCGGGACGAGGAGGCCTGGCTCGAGGTGAACAACGCAGCCTTCGCCACCCACGTGGAGCAGGGCGAGTGGACGCCCGAGGTGCTCGCCGAGCGCGAGGCCCTGGACTGGTTCGACCCGGCTGGCTTCCTGCTCCACGAGGGCCCCGACGGGCGGCTCGACGGCTTCTGCTGGACCAAGGTCCACGCCGACCACGACCCCCCGCTCGGCGAGATCTTCGTGATCGGCGTCGCCCCCTGGGCCCAGCGCCAGGGGCTCGGCCGCCGGCTCACGCTGGCCGGCCTCGAGTTCCTGGCCGGCCAAGGGATCGGCACCGGCCTGCTGTACGTCGACGCCGGCAACTCCCGAGCCGTCAAGCTCTACGTGGACCTGGGCTTCACCCTCGACCACGTCGACCGGGCGTACACCACCACCACCAGGCCTGCGGCCGGCGCTGGCCCTTCGGGCGAACTGCCCTGACGTGAGCCTTCGGCCCGCTGTCCTGTCCCGCTCGACAGGCGTGCGGCCGGCGCTGGCCCTTCGGGCGAACTGCCCTGACGTGAGCCTTCGGCCCGCTGCCTCCTGTTCCGCTCGACCTGAGAAGCCGGTCGAGCGGTCAGCGGGCGAACATCAGGCCCGGCGGCAGGTCCCATGGGGATGGCGCGGATCTTCGCTTTCTGACGCGGCTGCTGACCCGGAGGCGGGCGCACACCGGAGGGCGCCTTGCACCCGAAGTGCCCTGACGCGGAGACGGGGCTGACGCCAAAGCGGAGCTGACGCCGAAGGCGGGTGCGGGGTCGTCAGGTGCTGGAGACGCCGAGGACGGCGCCGACGGCGCTGGTGATGCCGGCGGCGAGGGCGGCGACGAGGAGCTGGCGGAGCGCCGAGCCGATCATGCTGCGGCCGGTGAAGGTGGCCAAGAGGGCCCCGACGAGCAGGGCCGAGACCGTCCCCAGGATCACCGACGCGATCACCGCGGCCATCCCGGTGGTGACCAGCCAGGGCACCAGCGGGATGAAGGCGCCCAGGGTGAAGGCGGCGAAGCTGCTGACCGAGGCCCGCACGGGCGACCCCAGCTCGCCCGGGTCGATGCCCAGCTCCTCACGGGCGTGCGCCTCGAGCGCGGTCTGGGGGTCGACCGACAGCTGGGAGGCCACCTTGTCGGCCACCTCGGCGTCGACGCCGCGGCTGCGGAAGATGCCGGCCAGCTCCCGGCGCTCCATCTCCGGGCGCTCCTCGAGCTCGCGCCGCTCCATCTCGAGCTCCCGCTCCAACAGCTCGCGCTGGGCCTGGACCGAGATGTACTCCCCCGCAGCCATCGAGCAGGCGCCGGCCAGCAGGCCGGCCAGGCCGGCGAGGCGCACCACACCGGGCGCAGGGCGGGCCCCGGCCACGCCCAGGATGAGGCTGACGTTGGAGACCAGGCCGTCGCTCATGCCGAAGATCGCCGCTCGGGCGGCGCCACCCTTCACGTCTCGGTGGGTGTGGTCGTCGTGGGCCTCGCCCGAGGGCGTCGCGCGCTGGAACAGCTGGGTGAGGCTCACGCCGGACAAGGCTAGGGCCCCACCGGATCCTTTTCGGGTCCTCAGGCCGCACGGTAGGACAGCCGAAGGTGCTCCTAGCCTGGGCGGCCGTGCCCAGCCGCTTCGACCTCGACGAGGAAGCCCTGGCGGCGATCCTCGGGGACGAGCCGGCTTACCGGGTCCGCCAGCTCCGTCGCGGCCTTCTCGAGGGGCGGGAGCCGAGCGAGCTGACCGACCTGCCCAAGGCGCTCCGGAGCCGCCTGGCTGACGAGCCGTCACTGCGACCGGCCCTCGGCCTCGTGCACGAGGCGGGTGCCGCCGACGGCGAGACGGTCAAGTGGCTGTGGGAGGTGGGAAGCGGCGGACCCCGGATCGAGACGGTGCTCATGCACTACCCCGACCGCACCACTGTGTGCGTGTCGAGCCAGGCCGGGTGCGCCATGGGGTGCACGTTCTGTGCCACCGGCCAGCTCGGCTTCGAGCGAAACCTGTCGTCGGGCGAGATCGTCGAGCAGGTCGTGCGCGCCCGCTCCGCCGCCGCAGCCACTGGGCGGAGGCTCGGCA
>JBKJUI010000365.1:0-3353 GCA_046590775.1 Acidimicrobiales bacterium | reverse complement strand
GTGACCCGGATCTCGGTGGCGGTGAAGGTGGGCCAGATCACGATCCCGTAGGGCGACGGGTTCTTGATGACGAGGTCGGGGTTGGGGAAGCCGAGGGTTGCCTCACGCCCCTTCGGGTAGCGGCTGATGGCCAGGCTGTGGCTCTGGTACTCGCCGAAGTCCAGTCCGGCGAACCAGGCGGCGTTGAACAGGGTGGTGGCGAACTGGCTGACCCCGCCGCCCACGTCCTTGGCGAAGCGGCCCTCCTCGATCACCTTGTCGACCACGAAGCCCTTCTCGGTGGTGCGCTCACCCACGAACCCGTTTACGGAGAACGACCCCCCGGGCGGGATGACCTTGCCCCGCACCAGCTCGGCCATCCGCTGGATGTTCGCCACCCTCGGCTGGCAACACGGGTGCTTGGTGGCGAAGGAGGACACCTCCTCCTTGACACCGAGGGTGCCAGCCTGCTCGTTGGACAGCCTCGGCTGCTTGTCGGTGACGGTCGGGGTGACGGGCCCGTCGGGGCGCTGGAGGATGGCGCTGGCGACCGTCTTGCCTGCCTCGGGGCCGCAGCAGCCCCGGCCGGGAGCGCCGGGCACCAGGGTGATCGCCTTGTCGGCTTCGACCTTGAAGGTGGGCTCGACCGGCTGGGTGCCAGCTTTGCTGAGTGCCTTCTCGGCCGCGGCGGCTGCGGCCGCCTCGTCGACCCGCAGCTCGAGCTCAGCGGGCCCGGGGGCGGAGGACAACAGGCTGCGGAGCGTGTTGGACGACAACGAGCTGGTGGTGCCTTCGGCCGCGAGGGGTAGCGGCTTGGCCACGAGAGCCTCGGCCCGCTTGGCCAGGGCGTCGGCGTCGGCCCTGTCGAACCGGGGGGGCAGCCCGCCTCGTCGGGCCTTGACGCTTATCGGGGTGCCCCGGTTGGCTGCCTCGCGGAGGTCGTCGGCCAGCCTGCCCGCGTCGATCCCCTTGCCGGCCCTGCCGGCGACGCCGACGAACTTGCCCTTCTTGTCCAGCTGGATCGCCGCTTCGGTCGGGGGGTCCCCTCCCTTGGCGCCCTTGTCCGCCACCAACCGGTCGACGGCACCCCGGTCGACCGAGAGCGCCAGCTCGCTGCGGCGGCTGGAGCCGAAAGATCCGAGCCACGACCACCAGCGGCCCGGAAGTGACCCGGCGCGGCCGACGGTCAGGGTGCGCTCGGCGGTGGCGCTGGGGTCGACCCGCACACCGATCGAGCCGGCGTCGGTAGTGAACCCGGTGTCGTCCTCGTCGGCGACCAGCACCTCGGTGGTGGCGTAGCGCTGAGCGACCTCCTGCAGGACATCAGCCAGCTTCCCCGTGGAGGCCGACGAGACGTTGCGGCCGCCGACGCTCACGTTGCGGCTGACCTTGCCGGTGTGCGCCGCCTGGTCGGCAGCGAACGCCACAACTGACAGGAGCAGGGCGAAACCGATCGCAGCGCCGAGGACGAGCACCGCGATCCGAGGGCCCCGCAGCCGCCGGACGACGGCCAGGCGTTCACCGACGCCTGCCGTGCCTGGCCCAGGGTTGCGCTGGTGCGGGCCAGATCCGGAGCCACGTTCTTCACCTGTGGCCTGGGTCGGCTCATGCCGGTCCAGGTCACCGACGGGGGAGGTACCTCTTCGATCCTGATCCACAAGGCCTGTCTACGTCGTGTAGAGAGGAAACCACCGGCAGGTCCAGGTCTTCGCCTCGTTTCCTGCGGGTCGACGGTGCTCGGACGGCCACGAGCATGCTGGGGCACCGCCGGCAGTCATGTCACCCCGGGGTTCCGGTACCGGAGCTGCCACGATCGACCTGCGTCGTTGGACTGGAAGATGGCGGTGAGGTCCTCAGGTCCGGCGGCGGCGACCACCAGACGGTCATCGGTGGCGAGGAGCGCCTCGGGTTGGCCGTCGACACCGCCGGCGGCCTGCCAGGTGGCGCCAGCATCGGTGCTGTGGTGGGCGCCCCCTTTGGGGTCGACCCCCCACAGGGCGCCTCCGGGCGCCCAGGACAGTGCGACGAGGCGTGGTGCGCCGCTGATCGGCTGCCAGGTGCGGCCGCCGTCGGCCGAGGCGATGGTGCCTTCAGCACCGGCGGCGACGAGGCTGTCGACGCGGGCGGGATCGACAGCGAAGCCGGACAGCTTGAGAGTGGATCTGGTCTCCCAGGTGACGTTGTCGGTCGAAGCGAGGAGCCGCCCGGTTCCCGCGTCCCAGCCGTAAGTGGTTCCCTGGGAGGAGGCGAGGGCGTGGAAGTCGACCTCGCCGGAGAGCGAGCGGCTGGCCCAGGAGTCGCCTGCGTCGGTCGACTCGATGAGTCCCAGCCTGGCGGGCTTGCCCTCACGGAACCCGGCGGCATCGGGGTGGCCGCTGCCGAGGAAGCGGTCCGGCCCGACCACGGTGAAGCCCATGGTGTCCTGCCAGGTCTTGCCCACACGTCGAACGGCCCCATCGTCGGAGATCTCGAAGGTGCCAGTGTGGGTGGCAACCTGGAGGATGCCGTCCGCCGGGTTGACGCCGAGCCCGTGGACATGCGCAATGGACGGCGTGGTGTTGACCCCGTCACCGCTCGAACGGGCAGCGAGCAGCACGCCGGACACAACGGCGACAGCAATCAAGGCCCCGAAAGCGAGAGGTGGCGCCAGGGGCCTGGTGGGCTTTCGGCTTCGCCTCGGACCGGCCGGGCGGCGGGTGGCCGGAGGGGGCCTGACGGGCATGGAGGCTCGGTTCCTCTGAGGTCAGTGGCGGGGCAAGCCGCCAGCCTGACAGCGAGGAGGCCGGGGGGAGGTCGGGTTCATCGCTGGAGTCCTTCCTCAAGGGTGGTGCGGACCAAGGCGGTTTGGTGGATGACGAGATGGTGGTCACCGTCGACGATGCGGACATCAAGGGCCGGGCGGCGGTTGGTGAGGACGGCAGCGAGGGCGCGAACATGATGGGCCGGGGCGGCGGTGTCCTCGCTGCCGGTGAGCGCCGTCACCGGGCAGTGGAGGTGGCCAGGTCCGGCGCGACGTGGTGGCAGAGGACGACTTCGGTCAGGGTGCGGCTGTAGGACACCCAGGTGTGCCTGTCAGTCGGCGGCGATGGCGCCGGGAACGTCGCGGGCCACCAACGGCTCGGCCGTGGGGGACAGACGGGGGACAAGGCCATGCCGTCCAGGGGGGTCTACCGTTGTCGGGTGGGGTATACCTCCGCTGAGGCCTACGACCTCTGACCTGCACCTTTATCGCAAAGCCGCAGGTCAGAGGGGGTAGTGACGGGGCACCCGGGCTGTAGGCGGGGTACAGCGCATTCAGGCGAAAAAGTGCCTCTGACCTGGGCAAACGCGACGAACGTATTTGCCCAGACCACGGCCAGACCACGCGATCCTTT
>JBKJUI010000504.1:0-6062 GCA_046590775.1 Acidimicrobiales bacterium | reverse complement strand
CGGAGACTGCCGCTTGTTCAGGACGTGTTGCCCGGTTCGGAGAGGAGGTGCTCATCGAAACGGTGTGTGCTCGGCGGGCTCAGGCGGCTTGGTTGCCGGCGGGGCGAGGTGGCAGCTGCGTGCCGCCCGGTAGCGCCGCCAGCCCGGCGCCGGCGGCGACGGCGAGGCCGCTGCTAACCGGGCAACCCGCTTGCCGGCCACGTGGATCCCCTCATGGGCCAGCTCGGCCCGGATCCGGGGCGAGCCGTAGCGGCCACGGTTCCCGTTGAAGATGATCCGGATCCGTTCCGTCAGCTCGGCGTCGGCGATGACCCGGGCCGAACCTCCTGCTGCAGCCCAGCGCTCCCAGGCGTAGGCGAAGGTGCGGCTTGAACCTCCCCCGCTCGTCGCCCTCCGCCGTCCCAGTGCTCGGTGGCGAGATCGACCTGGCGAGTAGTCGAGCAGCGGGCCCGCCTGGGGCCACCGCTGGTAGTGACTCGGCGGATGAGGACACGACCCGGGTGGGTTGCGAGCGGTGGTCGGTGAGCCTGGGCAGGCTGTGGGCGTGCCGTCTCGTGCGTCTTTTCAACCCACGTGCAGGAGAAGGACCACAACGGATTGGCGCCTGGACAGCCTGAGGGCGGCGCCGTGCACGCAGGCACCCCCGGAGCCTCGAACTGCCGCGTGACGACGCCGGGCAGCCCGTCCGACCGCGCCCCCGGCCAGAACTAGACCGGTCGGTGACCCCGCCCCTGGCGCAGGGGCGGGGTCGCCGCTGATTCGGCGGATCTGCGTGCGCCGACCCGGGCCTGCTAGGCGGCGGCGTGGAGGCCGCGATCGCGCTCGATCACCTCGGCCTCGTCGTTGGACTTGCGGGCCACGCCGTGGACGTAGCTCAGCAGCTCGCCCCAGACCGAGGCGAGGCCACCGATGCCGAGACCGGTGAGGGCGATGCCCACCCAGTGCTCTCGGACGGGGACGCCCCAGGCGCTCCAGGCGTCGAAGTCGGCGAGCCAGGCGAACAGCACGCCGAAGACCATCATGGCCAGGCCGTCGAAGCGGCTGAGCGCCTCGGGCAGGAACCGGGTGACCCAGCGACCGACGAACAGGACCGCGAGGCCAAGGGACAGGGAAAGGGCGAGGACGTGCACGAGCACCAACCCCCTTCAGGGAGCCACTGCGACGGTGTCTCCGTCGTCAGCACCAGTTCGACCCTCGAACGGGGCCAGCGGTTACGGGGACGGGATCGTTTCGGGAGCGATTGAGACGGACTGCTCGGGGCAGGGACCGCCCAGCCCCGCATGAGGGGGAGCCCCCATGGTCGGAGCGGCGGCTTCGGCCGAAGATCAGGGCATGGAGACACAGCACCAGGTACAGCACCACCCGGTTCCGCCGGGGGCCGTCAAGCTCGGCGCCCTCGTGGTGGGCAGCGCCGCCGGAGCCGGCATCGCCCTCGGCCTGGGCCACCAGCCGACGACCGCCAACATCCACAGCGGGTACGCCTTCGCCGGCTTGTTCGAGGCCCTCGTCCTCTTCGTTGGAGGTGGGCTGCTCGGGGCCGGAGCCGGCTTCCTGCTCGGGTGGTCCGCAACACGACGCCGGTGCGTCCGCGGGGTGGTCGCAGCGCTGGCCGTGCTGGGCGTGGCCGGCGTGGTGGGATGGAGCGCCATGCTCGCCCGCCCGACGATCGACTGCGACGACAGCAGCTACTGCGGGTCGCGCTACTAGGGCTGCAGCCCCCCGAAGCCGCTTTGGGGCTCTCGGGCTGCTTGGCTGGCGGGCAGCATGACGATGCCCCACCGCCGCCGTCGAGCCTTGACCGCCGCGCTCGCCGTCGCCGCGTCGACGCTCATCGGCGCCACCGTCGGTCGCCCGATGGCATCCGTGGCGGCCTCCTCCGCCCAGGCGCCGAACGACCCGGGGTTCGCCAAGCAGTGGAACCTGCCACTCATCCAGATCCCCGAGGCGTGGTCGATCTCGCGGGGTGCCGGTGTCACCGTGGCGGTGCTCGACACCGGCGTGGCCTTCGAGGACTTCGCCCCCTACAAGCGGGCGCCGGACCTGGCCGGGACGAAGTTCGTGCCCGGCCGAGACTTCGTCGACGGTGACGACCACCCCAACGACGACGTCGACCCGATTGCCGCCGACCGCCCGGCCCACGGCACCCACAGCGCCGGCATCATCGCCCAGACGACCGGCAACGGCCTGGGCGGGGCGGGGGTGGCGCCGGAGGCGACGATCATGCCCGTGCGCGTGCTTGGTGCCGGCGGCTCCGGGACCGACGACCAGATCGCCGCCGGCATCGTCTTCGCCGTCGACCACGGGGCCCAGGTGCTCAATATGAGCTTCGACTCCCCCGAGGACCGCCCGATGACCAGGGCGGCGGTGGCCTACGCCGCCGGGAAGGGCGTGACCATGGTGGCGGCCGCGGGCAACACCGGACGCGGCGTCGTCGGCTTCCCGGCCGCCTACCCGGAGGTCATCGCCGTGGGCGCCGTGCGCTTCGACAAGACCCGCCCCTCGTACTCGACCTTCGGCGCGGTGGGCGACGTGGACCTCGTGGCGCCGGGCGGCGACCTGACGGTCGACCAGAACCGTGATGGCGCTCCCGACGGCATCGTCAACCAGAGCATGGCCTACGTAACCAACGGGTTCGGCGAGCTGGCGGTGGAGGGCACCTCGGCCGCCGCCCCCCACGTCTCGGCGGTGGCGGCGCTGCTGATCGGGTCGGGGCTGGCCACCACGGCCGCCCAGGTCAGACAGGCCCTCGAGGCTTCGGCGCTCGATGTCGGGACCCCGGGCCCCGACTCCTTCTCCGGCGCCGGCCTGGTGCAGGCCAGGGCGGCCCTCACCGCCGCCGGCGCCCCGCCCGCGACGGAGCCGACGGCGCCACAGGCCACGCCGACCTTGCCCGCCACGCCGCTCGGGCCGCTTCCGGTCGACGAGGGACGGCCACGAGCCACGTCGGGTCCCCCGACCGGCCTGCTGGCCGGCGTGGCGGGCGCCGGGCTCCTCGCCGCCGGCGCCGTCGTGGCGCTCCGCCGGAGGAGGGCGGTCTGAGCCCTGGCGGGCGGTGGCCTACGGTTCGGCCACCGACGAGGAGAGGGCTGGCCGATGCGCTTCGAGTACGACACCGAGGTCAACAGGGGATCGATCAGCATGGGCCAGCTGAAGGACAACCTCAACAAGCGGGGCAAGGACGGCTGGCGCCTGGTGCAGGCCTTCGTTCAGGAGGGCAACACCGTGTTGATCTTCGAGCGCCAGCTCACGAAGTAGCGCCCCTGGCGGGCTTACGGCATCGAGCTGGTGGTGCTGACCTTCGTGGTGGTGGTGGTGGCCTTCGTGGTGGTGGACGTGCTGCTCCTGCGGGTGGTCGGGGTCGAGCGCCTGGTGGTGCTGGACCCCGAGCTGCGGGTCGACGAGGTCGAGCTCCCGCCGCTCCCGGTCGTGGTGGTGCCGCCCGATGCAGCCGCCGCCAGCTTGCGCGCCGCGACGGCGACGATCTTCTGCCGCTCGGCCGGCGTGGCGAGCGTGGTGGGACCGAGGTAGTCGACCTCGAGGATCGTGCCGGCGCTGCGGAGGAACACCCCATCCTGGCGGGTCGTCAAGGTGGTGGCGCCCTCCTTCAAGGTGACGGTCGCGCTCAGGATCACGACCTGGTCGACACCGGCCACCGTCGCCTTCGTCGACGTCAGCTTGACCGTCGCCGTCTGCCCGGCGGTCAGGTCCTCCTCGACGATGGCCCGCAGGTCCTTCTCCAGGCACTCCAGCGCCTTGGCGTCGAGCAGCTCGGTGAGGCCGTCCTCGGCCTGCTCGGCGGTGACGCTGTAGACGCTGGAGGTGACCCCGACGGCGTCGTCCTTGCCCCGCTCGAAGGTGCCGCCCTCGATGCTGGGGGAGTCGTTGAGGAGCTTGAAGGCAGGGACCTCGGCGGGGTCGCAGGTCTTGAAAAGCTCGGCGGTCCCTGCCGGGGTGGTGGCCTCCTTGAACCCGGGTAGGTCGGCGGCCACCAGCAGCAGCTCCTTGAGCGTTTGGTCGATGGTGCTGCTGGTCGTGCTGGCCACGGAGGACGAGGTCGTCTCGCTCGACGGTGGGGCCGAGGTCGTCGTGGCGGCCTTCCCGCCGCCCCCGCCGCACCCGGCGCCCGCGAGGAGGGCGACAGAAAGGGCCAGGGCGGTGTTCCGGGGTGTCATTCGGGCAGTTCCAGGCCCCGGTCGACGATGGCGGCCCTCACGGGCTCGCCGAGCACGTTCTTCATGAGGAACAGGTCGCGGAACATCAGCCAGTCGGGGGCCAGCTCCTTGGCGTAGCGCTCGAAGTACAGCAGCTGCTTGATGACGAGGACGAGCTCGCGGGGTGTGCCGTCCTTCGAGTACTGGTCCATCAGGGCGAAGATCGACGACAGGAGCTCGCCCAGGTTCACGTCGGAGAGGCCGGCGTCGAGCATCGGGCTGAAGACCATCTGCATCCGCATGCCCACCTCCTCGTCGGTGCCGGTGTCCTCGGGGAAGGCCCCCACCCTCTTGAACGCCCGGGCCACGCGGCTGAAGTCGTTGTCGAGCATCGTGGTCGTGAACTGGTCGCGCAGCAACTGCTTCCAGTCCTCCTCGAGCTCGCCCATGATGCCGAAGTCAAGGAACGCCAGCCGGCCGTCGTCGAGCATCCACAGGTTGCCGGCGTGGACGTCGCCGTGGAACGCGCCGTGGACCAGCGCCGCCTCCATCCACACCTTGACCCCGCGGCGCAGGAAGAGGGGACCGTCGATGCCCCGCTCCCGCATGGTGTCGAAGTTGTCGACCGGGAAGCCGTAGAGGCGCTCCATGCAGATCATGTTCGGGCCGCAGTAGTCCCAGAAGACCTCGGGCGCAGTGACCCACTTGTTGTCGCCGAAGGCCGAGATCCCGTCGCGGAAGCGGGTCTGGCGGTGGGCCTCGAGCACCGGGTTCAGCTCCTGGAAGGTGACGGCGTGCAGGTCCTCGACGACACCGATGACGTTGGCGCTCCGGGCCGTGCGGCTGAAGCGCTCGAGGATCCGGGCCAGCCGGTGCATGATGCGGAGGTCGGTGGTCATCCGGGCCCGGATGTTGGGCCGCTGCAGCTTGACCACAGCGTCGCGGCCGTCGAGCAGCACGCAGGCGTGGACCTGCCCGACCGAGGCGGCGGCCAGGGGCTCCTCGTCGAAGCTGATGAACAGCTCGTTGATGGGCCGTCCCAGCTGGCGGCGAATCAGCTCCTTGCAGGTGGCTCCGTCGAAGGGCGGCACCTCGTCGAGACACCGGATGGCCTCGTCGGACAGCGACTTCGGGAACACGCCTGGCGAGGAGGCGATGAGCTGGCCCAGCTTCACGTACGTCGGGCCGAGCACCTCGAAGCCGTCGACCAGCCCCTTCGACGCCGCGGCCGCAAGTTTGGCCCGGCTCGGGCGGAGCAGCACCCGCAGGACGGCGCGAAGGAGGTTGAGGTGGATGACCAGGGCGACGACCAGCATCCGGCGGAGCTCGGGAACGCCGAAGCGGGAGAGGGTCGGCGTGTCGACGACCAGGGCCGAGGGCGGCGGGCCGTCGCTGTACGGGCCCCTGAAGGTGATGGGGGCCTCGGAGGCGTTCAGCGCTGGTCTGCGGTAGCGCTGCACGGGCGGAGCGAGGTGGGGTCCGGCCGGCCGCCCGAGGTCGTCGAGCGCCACCGTCCCGACCAGCTCGTCGCCCTCGACCACCGGGAGGTGACGAATTCCGTGCTCTGACATCAGGTCTCTACCTCACGATGCATGATCTCGGCGACGCGCAAATCCCCTCCGGCGGTCGGCTCCTCCCACTGTTTACCGCAACCGAGGGAGCGGCCAGCCAGGCGCTGACCGCGTGGTGACTTCCACTCGTCAGCCCGAAACGTTCCCGGGGTCCAGGACGAAGGCGATCTTCACCTGCACCTTGTAGAGGCTGATCTCCCCATCCTCCACCGAGGCGTTGCTGGAGATCACGTCGACTCCGGTGATGTTCCGCAGCGACTGGGCCGCCGTCGACACCGCGTTGCGGACTGCGTCGCTGAACGAGGTGGGCGAGCTGCCCACCAGCTCGATGACCTTGATG
>JBKJUI010000317.1:0-8229 GCA_046590775.1 Acidimicrobiales bacterium | reverse complement strand
GCCCGCGACGGCGCCCGGCGCCGCGGCCCCGGCCACTGGTACCGCGGTGGCCCCGCCGCCCGCCGCCCCCGTCGTCGAGGCGGTGGCTGCGCCTGTCGTCGTTCCCGTCACCTCGCCCGACAGCCGCACCATCACGGTGACGATGGTGGCGTCGTCGACGTCCGACTCGCCCGGTACGACCCTGGTGCTGGTGGGCATCGGCCTGCTCCTGGCGGTCGCCGCCTCGGCCCTCGTGGTTCCCCGCCGGGCCACCAAGGCCCCCGCCCTCGCCCGCCGCTAGCACGGCGGCGTCCGGCGGGTAGGCCAACCGTTCGTCATGAGCCCCAGGCGAGCGCCACGACGTCCCGGGCGCTCGTGCACCGGATGGCGAACGACTCTCCGCTTCGACGCCCACTGCGGACACCCGGCACGAGTAGCGCTCGACCGGACGGGCGGCGGCGGCATAGCCAGGGCGGCGTCGTAGATTGCACGACGTGAGCCAGGACCAGGACGGGCCCGACGACGGGCTCGACGACGACGCCGGCGCCGAGCTGCCCGAGGAGCTCGACGCCACCGGCTACCGGGGCCCTTACACGTTTCCGGACAACAGCCGGCGCCGGGTGCCCGGGATCATCCACCTGGTGGTGGGCGGCGTCTGCCTGGCCTTGTGGATCGCCGCCGCCGACGGCGGGGTGCTGGTGAACGACGGGATGCTGCTGGCCGCCGTGCTCCTCGGCGCCCTGGGCGTCTACCACCTGCTGGCCGGTGTGCACCTGGCCGTCCGGGAGACCGACGCGCTGGTGGCGGCATCGAAGAAGGTGGGCTTCCCCGTGGGCCACGCTTCGGCCCAGCTGGCGTGGCGGGGCCTGCGCAGCCGCCCGACCTGGCGGATCCTGCTCTACTCGTCCGAGGAGCCACCGTTGCGGCGGGGCCTGGTGCTGGTGGACGGCGTCGACGGCTCGGTGGTCGCCCACTTCGTGGAGGACAATCCCGAGGACTGGACTCAGCTGTCAACGCCTAAAACCGCAGGTCAGAAGGCTATTTGACCTAGCATGGCGTTGGAAGGCGTACAATCCTTCCCATGAGCACAGCGCCCGTCGTAGCTATCACCACCGCCTACACCGCCAACGAGGCCCTGCTGGAGTCGTGGCAGCTCTCGCTTCACGGCAAGGCACCCCGCACCGTCGTGCTGTACCTCGACGAGGCCCGCCGCTTCGCTGGCTGGCTGGTCGCCAACGGCCGCCCGGCCGGCGCCCCGGGTGATCTGCTGGCCGTCACCCGCAAGGACGTGGAGGCGTGGCTGAGTGCGCAAAAGGCGGAGGGCCGCGCGCAGAACACCATGCGCAACCGCTGGGTGGTGCTCCGCAACCTCTACGGCTGGGCCGTCGCCGAGGGCGAGGTCGACGCCAGCCCGGTCGACAAGGTGGTGGTGGCCAAGGGCAACAACCCGGCGCCCAACGTCCTAACCGACGAGTCGCTGAAGCGGTTGCTGAAGGCGTGTGAGGGCTCCGACTTCGCCGCCCGCCGGGACACGGCCCTAGTGCGGCTGATGCTGGCCACCGGGCTGCGGGTGTCGGAGCTGTGCGATCTCACCATCGCCGACCTTGATCTGCTGAACCGGATCGTCGTGATCCGCCACGGCAAGGGCGACAAGCCCCGCAGCGTCCGCGTCGACGCCGCCACCGCCGCCGCTCTCGACCGCTACAAGCGGGTGCGCGCCCGGCACCGCCTCGCCGCCCTGCCGTGGCTGTGGATCGGCCACCGTGGGCGCACCACCCGCAAAGGCGTGCCCAACATGCTGAACAAGCGGGCCACCGCCGCCGGCATCGGCCACATCCACCCCCACCAGCTCCGCCACACCTGGGCGGATCGCTGGCTGCGCGCCGGCGGCAACGAGGGCGACCTCCAGCGCCTCGGCGGGTGGGAGTCGGCCGAGATCATGCGCCGCTACGGCGAGGCCCGCGCCGTCGACCGGGCGCTGACCGCCTACGACACCATCAACCCGATGGGCACGCTGTGATCGACGAGGCGTACCCGTTCGCCGCCTACCACGAGGCCGTCGAGGCGGCCGTAGCGGGCCGAGGGCGCGTGATCGTGAAGGTGGTCTGTGCTCTGTGCGAGTCGCCGGTAGCGGCCGTGTACGACTCGCCGCATGGCGCCGTGTTCTGCGCCGAGATGCCGGCCACTTCGCAGGCGTGGAGCCTGGAGGGCGCAGCACCGGGAACGCCCTACCCGACGATTACGAGCAACGACCTGATCGAGTGGGACGACGACCGCCCTGTGCGATCCGTCACCGCCGGCTGCCGTGACCACGGCGTGGTCGTCGTCATCGACCCGACGCCAAAGGTGGCGCAGTACCGGCGGACATCCAAGGTGCAACGCCTGCCGTCGTCCCCCCGCTCGTCAGCATGACGTTGTAGGATGACGCTCACATAGCAGCGCGGGGAGTGACCCACACCGGGAAGTGGCGCAACCGGACCGAACCTCTGAGGAGGTCTTCCGGTGGCGTCCCCCTTAACCCCCGAGGAGCGGTCGCAGCGCGCCCGCCTCGCCGCTCTCACCCGCTGGTCCCACGAGGACCCGATGCCCAACGCCCAGCGTGCCAACGCCGGGCTCATGGCCAAGTTCGTCGACGAGGTCGACCCCGATCGGGTGCTGCCCGAAGCGGAGCGCAGCCGGCGGGCTGAGGCCGCCAAGCGGGCGCACTTCACCCGGCTGGCGTTCCTTTCGGCCAAGGCCCGTCGGCGGGTGTCATGAACGCGAAGAACGGGGCCTCGCGAGCCCCGTCCCCGAACCTCCGCATGATCACCACCACCACGACCACCGGCAGGAAGTCGAGGTGCCTCGATGGTACGCCATAGCCCTGCCCGGGTGGTCGCCATCCGCCCCTCTGCCACCGCCACCCGCCGGGCCCGGCGCCAGGTCGACGAGCTGGTCGCCTCGGCCGCCGAGGAACTGGCCGCCGTTCAAGGTGGCGACCTCGTGCAGATTCACGGCGCCGTGATCGACGTGCTCCGGGCCGTACGGATCGTGGTCGCCTTCGGCCTCGACCTCGACGACCGGGAGGTGGTCGCGTGAACGCCGGCGAGCGCCTGAGCTGTGACGCCACGGCCCACCCCGAGGTGCGCTGGCTCGTCTACGACGACGGTGGCGAGGAGTGGGCGGCCCTTTATCTCGGTTCCCGCCTGGTACGGAGGTCGCCGGGTGGCGAGGTCTACACGGTCGACGGCACCAACGGGACGACGCACCGCAGGGTCGTGGCGCCCGACGTCATCGCCCGCGCTCTGGTGTCGTTCCCCGAGGGGACCCTGCCGCCGTGGCCCGAGCTGGCCCCGTTGTTCGACCAGCCGCCACCCCGCAAGGATGGGCCACCGTCCGAGGAAGACGACGAGCGCCAGGTCATCGCCCGTCAGGCGTCGACCATCGTGCCCGCCCCGGTGCGGTGGGCCTACGCCGACCGGGTGCCCCTCGGCGCCGTCACCCTCGTCGCCGGGCGGGAGGGCGTAGGCAAAGGCGTGCATGTGGCCGACGACGTGGCCCGGTGGACGCGCGGCCAGCTTCCGGGCGACCTCCACGGCGTGCCGGTGGACGTGGCCATGATGTCGATCGAGGACGACCCCGAGAGGGTGCTGGTGCCGAGACTGACGGCGGCCGGCGCCGACCTCGACCGCTGCCACCTACTCAGCGCCAGCCTCGGCGGGCTGGAGTCCACCATCG
Organism: Acidimicrobiales bacterium; assembly: GCA_046590775.1. Taxonomy (GTDB): domain Bacteria; phylum Actinomycetota; class Acidimicrobiia; order Acidimicrobiales; family JAUJNH01; genus JAUJNH01. The sequence goes on along the minus strand of JBKJUI010000317.1, from coordinate 4,533 downwards.
CCCTACCCGGCGACGTAGGCCGGCTCCGGGCATGCCTGCGGGAGACGGGCGCCCGCGTCCTCGTGGTCGACGTGCCCAACGCCTTCATGGCCGGCAACTACGACGCCCACAAGGATCACGACGTGCGCCAGGCGGTCGCCGGGCCGCTCACGCTGCTCGCCGCAGCCCTCGACCTCGCCGTGGTGCTCATCGTCCACCTCAACCGTGCGCCCTCGACGGTGGTGCTCGACCGCATCGCCGGCAGCCTCGGCCTCTCCCGCGCCAGCCGCTCCGTGCTGGCCGTGGTGGAGAACCCCGACGCCGAGGGCGAGCGGCTGCTGGTGCTTGCCAAATCCAACCTCGGCAAGCTGGAGGTGCCGTCCCTTCGGTTTCGCATCGAGGGGACCGAGGTGGCCACGCCCACCGGGCCGACGAGCGCCGGCCGCGTGGTGCACCTCGGGGAAGCGCCGGCCATCACCTCCCGCAACGCACTCCAGACCGCCGACCGTGAGGACCGCACGGCGGTGGACGAGGCGAGCGAGTGGCTGGCCGACCTACTCGGCGTCGAGCCCCTGCCGGCGGCGCAGGTGAAGACCGAGGCGTCGAGGGCGGGCCTGTCGTGGTCGACGGTACGCCGTGCCAAGGCCGACGTTGGCGTCGAATCGAGGCGGTGGGGACGGCCGGGCGAGGAGGGTGGCTGGTGCTGGGCGCTGGCCGAAGGTGCTCACGAAGACCCGAAGATGCCCACGATAAATACATGGGCACCTTCGGAAACCTTGGACACCTTCGGGGCCGAGGAGGAGTTCTGATGCGGGTGACCACCCCGGCCGACGCCCACACCGAGGGGCCGTTTTTTCAGAGGGGCCTCACCGCCGAGAAGTCCCTCGACCCTCGCCTCGATCCGGTACGGAACCGGCCTCCCGATTTCCCCACCCCCTGGAGAGCTGATGCCCCGTAGATGCCTCTCGTGCGCCGCCCTGTGCTCCGCCACCCGCTGCCCGGTCTGCGCCGCCGGCCGCAAGGCGGTGCGCAACGCCCACGCCCCGGCCGCCGCCGCCATCGTCGCCGCCCACCGCGCCGCCGTGGGCGACTGGTGCCCCGGCTACGGCCGCCCCGCCCACCAATCGACCGACCTCACCGCCGAGCACTCGACGCCCATCTCACGCGGTGGCGAGGTCGACGGCGTGCTGTGCCGCTCCTGCAACTCACGAAAGAGGGACCGCTGATGCCACCCCTTCCCAAACGCCCCGACCGCCGCCAGCGAACCAACGCCACCGGCCTCGGCCTGGTGGAGGTGGCCCCGACCGTCGAGCCGCCCGCCGCCGATCGAAAATGGCTGGCGGTCACCAAAGGCCAGTACGCCGCCTTCTGGGCCTCGCCCACGGCCGCCCTGGTGCTGCCGGCAGACCTCCCGGCCCTGCGCCGCTTGTTCGCCTTTCGGGACGCGCAGGAGCGGGCACTACGGGCCTACACGGCCGAGCCGGTATGGACCGGATCGAAGGGCCAGCCGGTGGTCAGCGGATTCGGCGCCGAGTACGCCCGTATCGAGCGCCTGGTCGCCCCGCTCGAGGACCGCTTCGGCCTCTCCCCGCTGGCCCGGCTCAGGCTCGGCGCTACGTTCGGCGCGGCGGCCGAGTCACTCGACGCCATCAACGCCGCCCTCACCGGCGACGACGGGCCCGACGACGATCCCCGTCTGGCCGGCGCCATCGACATCGGCCCCGCGTGATGGCCGACCTGTGGCCGACCCACGGCGCCCTTGCCTGCCGGTGGATCGAGAAGAACCTCATCCACGCCGAGGGCGACTACTTCGGCCAGCCCTTCCGCCTCCGCGACGACCAACGCCTGTTCGTGTTCCGGTGGTACGAGTTCCACCCCGGCACCGACTCGGCCACCGCTCCGCCCGTGTGGCGCTACAAGCGGGCGCTGAAGGGCGAGGCCAAGGGCGGGGGCAAAACCGAGCTGTGCGCCGCCATCGCCTGCCTGGAGTTCGCCGGCCCGCCGCAGATCGCCCCCAAATCGCCGAACATTCCCGTCGCCGCCGCCAGCTTCGAGCAGGCCGATCTTTTGTTCGGCACCGCCGGCACCATGCTCGGCGGCAAGGGCGGAGCGGTGGCCGAGGCGCCGCTACGGGCGTTCTTCGAGTGCTTCGACACCGAGATCCTGTTCGCTGACGGTCGCCCCGGCCGGCTGTTCCGGGTGGCAGCCGCCGCCGGCACCAACGACGGCGGCAAACCGACGCTGTTCGTGGCCGATGAGCTGCACGAGTGGGGCATGCCCGGCTCGAACAAGGCGAGAGTGCACACGGTCATCAGCAACGGCCTGCGCAAGCGCCGAGTAGGCCGGGAGCTGAACCTGTCCACCGCCGGATTCGACCTCGCCAGCCATCTGGGCCTGATGTACCAGCACGGCAAGCGGGTGGAGCACGAGCCCGAGGTCGACCCCGAGTTCCTGTTCGACTGGCGAGAGGCGCCCGAGGGCCTCGACTACGACGACCCCGAGCAGCGCCCGGTGGCGGTGCGGGCGGCCAGCGCGGCGGCCGGCGTGCTGTGGTCGGTCGACGAGAGGGTGCGCCGCTACGACGACCCGGTGGTGGCCCGCCACGAGTGGGTCAGGTACTTCGCCAATCGCTGGGTGAGTGTGGCCGAGGACTCGTGGCTGGCCGACCGCCCCGGAGCATGGAAGGCGTGCGAGGACCCGGCCGTGGCCATCCCCGCCGGTGCCGATGTGGTGATGGCGGTGGACATGTCCCTGCGCCACGACTCGACGGCCGTGGCCACCATCCACGCCCGCCCCGATGGCCGCTTCGTGGTCCGCTCGAAGGTGTGGCGCCCCGATGGCGGCAAGATCGACCACCTGGAGGTGATGGCGCACGTCCGGGCCGAGGCCGAGCGGTACACCGTGCGGTCGGTGGCCTACGACCCCCGATTCTTCGAGGTCCCCGCCCGCATCCTGGCCGATGAGGGCTACCCGGTGGTCGAGGTGCCGCAGTCGCCGGAACGCATGGTGCCCGCCTGCGGCCTGGCCTACGAGCTGATCGCCAGCCAGATGGTTATCCACGATGGCGACCCGGTGCTCGCCGACCACGTCAACTCGGCCGTGCGCCGGGAGAGCGACCGTGGCTGGACGCTGAGCAAGGGCCGCAGCCGCCGCCATATCGACGCATGCATCGCCCTGGTGATCGGCCTGCACGAGGCCAACCAGGCGGCGCCCGAGCCGGCCATCGACGTGGCCGCCAACGTCTGGTGATTGTCCGCCTCGGCGTGTCCCTGAGCGCTGACGAGTGCGCCGTGCTGGCGCGCGCCCTCGGCCCCGCTGTCCGCCGGGCCCGTGACCGTGGCGAGTCCGTCGACCCCGCCCTGCTGGCGCTCGTCGAGCAGGTGGCCGTCGTCGCCCGCGCCTGGCGTGCTGCCACTTCCGAGAACGGAATCCCGGTACTACCGGCCGTAGACCTCGACGACTCGACCGCCGACGATGGCCTGACGGCCGCAGAAGCGGCCCGCCGGTTGAACGTGAGCGAACGCCGAGTGCGCCAGCTCGCCACCGCCGGCAAGTTGGCCGGCCGCAAGTTCGGCGGAGCGTGGAGGTTCGATGGTGACGACGTGGCGAGGCGGAATGGAACGGGCGACCTTGTCGCCAACCCGGCGGGCGGTGCGTGAGGATGCCGTGATGGCCCGCGCCGGCGGGTGCGAGCTCGTCGGCCCCGTCGAGACGCGCAAGGGCGTGTGGACCTACGTGGGAGCGGCAGGGACCGTCCACCAGTGGGCGAGAACGCCGACCGCTTCCGAGGTGCGAGAGGTAATGGGGACGGCGCCCCGCAAGCCGGCGCAGTCTCCCCGCAAGCCGTCCACGCTTGCCGCACCGGCGGCCGTGTCGGCCCACGCCGCCCGCCTGGCCCGCCTGCTGGGGGCGAAGTGAAGATCCCCGCCGTGCTCGCCGACTGGCGCCCGCAGCCCGACGACGAGGCCATCGCCCGGCGAAACGCCGAGGAGCGCCGCCGTTCCCACCATGCCGCCCTCGTGCGGGAACTGGAGGGCGTGAAGGCCCGACAGGCCCAATGGGAGCGCCGGGCCGCCGTGCTCGCCGCCGAAGCGGCCGAGGCCGAACCCCACTGGCGAACGCTGATTGAGTCCGAGCGGGACGCCGCCCTGCGCCGGGTGGACGACTACGCCGGCCGCTGCGCCCTCATCGCCGCACAGATCAAGGAGACACGATGACCGCGACGCTGAAAGAAGCGCTCACCGAGCGGCGCCGCATCGCCGCACGCAACGCCGTACGGGCCGCCAGCCGGCTGAGTGACGGCACCTCGCGCGACCTCACCGCCCAGGGCGACCTCGAACAGGCGCTCACCGACTTCGCCACCTACGACGAGATGGCCGCCCGGCTGCTACCCGTGGCCGACGACCTCGGCCACTACCGCCGCGGTGGTCGGTCGCTGGTGCTCGACCTCGTCGCCGCCCGTGAGGACCGGGAGGCGGCCGACCGCATCGTCGCCCACGGCCGAGCGGCGGGCGACACCGGGCTGTTGGAGGCCCGCGACTTCGGCGCCGGCTC